>WFZK01000025.1 GCA_015489595.1 Candidatus Dojkabacteria bacterium
CGCGTAATCTATTTTGTACTCAATTGTTTTCTTGACTGGATCTTTCTTGATGTAAATCTTCAGATGATCAATTTTTTTAGGTAGCTTAATATAAGGATTAACCCATGTATTAGGATCATTCCATACTCGGTTTATATCCTGATACAACCAGTACCCACCGTAACCTATAGCCAATATCAATCCTACGACGAATATTCGCTTAATCCAGCGGAATATCTTTCTTACGCTTGAAAGTCTAACACTAAACCTCATTTCTCAATAGGACTATTACTTCCATTGAACAAAACCCAGTCGAAAACCTCAGGCATCTGAGGATGTATCCAAACCATTCGGGTAAGCTCAGTATACGTTTGCTTCACATTCTCGCCTTCTGTATATACCACCGCAGTAAATACCTGCACCTGGCCTTCTGGTAAGTCAGCTGGATTTGATCCGGAAATCGGCCCAGCTACTGAAACAGGAATCTCAGCATCTGCGGCATGGAGCAAGGCCTTTAATCTATAGAAAGATACAGCGCTATTTGACCTAACTACAAAATACTTAGATCCATACGTCTTAGCAGCATCAGCTGACACATTCGTAGCTGTATCAGAGATGCCGGTTACTACTGCAAGATCTCCTAAACAGCTTACATTCTCTGCTGTATTCCTAAACTTGGCTACGCATTCACCTACAACCTTCAAACCGTTCGTCCCATCATAACGGTACGCCATAAGCACTAAAACATCCCCTATCCCATTCTCATACGGATCAGTAAACACAGAAACCGTGCTTGAAGAAGCTGGAACAGACCCTGGTGCCTCTGCCATCGTAATCTCAATTGTTTCATCATTGTTTAAGCTATAACGAATAATCTTTTTGTATCGTCTTACATATACCTTCGAAGAAGATGAGCATCTCTCTTCAGGTTTGGTGGCATCTGGCTTACATATCTGCAGCCCGGAATCTCCTAAGGGCACCTCTGTAGGAGTAGGCCCGAAGGCTGAAGGATTGTTTATAAACTGCTTAGTAAGCTTATCCAGCGCTGATTTTGCTTGCTGTTCTGCCTGAGTAGTAGTCTTCTCTAAAGTATACTGCTGAATTTGCACATGGATCTTAGAAAGAATGTACACCAACACCAAGGCTGCAATTCCCATTACTACAAGAACAACGACAAGGGTGCTACCTTTGAGCTTTCTCTTAAGCATTAAAATAATATACACAAGTTGTTGCCAAAACTCAAGAGTTAGGGAGGCTGAGGCAAAAATCGTAAAGGATCGATTTTTGCCTCAGCCTCCCTAATTATCATTCTTCTGGATGTTTTAAATCGTCCTATCGGCAGGCAAGCTTCCCTACCACCGGAAAGGGACAACCTGTTTTAGTGCATAGGGCAAAACTGTAAAAACCGATTCTGCCCCACGCCCTAACGTAAATTACTTTTCCATGCCATTAGAAGGTTGCCTGCGATCGCGATTACTCAAGCTGCCGAGAGGAAGGGTAATTTTTAGGGGCTCACGCCAAAATCAATCTTTCTGATTTTGGCGTGAGCCCCTAAAGGATGTTCCTCCTTTATCCATCTGGTATAATAACTCACTGGGCAGGTAGCTCAGCCGGTTAGAGCACTCGCTTGACATGCGAGAGGTCACAGGTTCGAGTCCTGTCCTGCCCATGGATTGTGCACAGGGAAAATCGGTTTTGTAATTTCCCTAAGCTCAAAAATTTCCCCAAACATCTCTGCTCCCTAGGCTCACTAACCAATTCGAGAGAAACAATTAAAAGACTTGAACTCAAATCAAATTTTTCTGGTTTTTGTCTTGGCCTCTAAGCTTATTCTAAACTTTATCAATAGGTGATCAGAAAACCCCAGGTTTATACGCTCATAATCATAAACACTCAAATCTCTTGAAACAAACACATGATCTATCTCTAGCAAAGGAACCAGAGAATAAAAAGTACCTCCGATACCTAACCTCCCTACTTTATACAACTTTTTATTCTTATCAAACAGCCTAAAAGCTATCAAAGGATGCGTTGGAGGAGTATTGAAATCTCCTGCAATAATGACTCGATCGGGCTGTTTTTTAGCAATCGCTGCTCTTAGCTGTTCTACCTGAGCCTTCCGCACGCTCCACGGCATGTAGACTTTAAATGGCCCTCCGTGCTTCTCTACCTGCTCGAACGACGCTGTGAATCTTTTAGCTAATGGGTTCCAAATGTGAACATTGTAGATCTGGAAATTTTCATTCTTGACTTTAACGTGCGTATATAAAAATCCCTCATGTTTAGGCAGATGTTTCCCAAGTATTTGCCCTTTCACAAGAGTAATAAATTCCCCTCCTGTAGCCACGTGATAATCTGGGAAAAATTCCTTTGTCAACTGGGCAATCTCGTCTTTGTAGACTCGATTCGCTAAAAAAACCTCCTGCAGCAAAACAACGTCACAATCAAGCTTAGATAGCTTCTCAAAAGCCTCCCTTCGCTTTCTAAAGAAAAAGTATTCAGAATTGTACGAACAAACGGTAATTCGCGGCTTATCAGACGGAGGGAGGCCAGAAGTTCTGCCAAATGACACCAGACCAAAGGAAAGAATTATCAGTCCAGCAACCTGAACAGCGAGCTTAAAAGGCTTCTTAAGAGACAAAACATTCCCTAGCAACCACAACAAAGAGCCATACACCAACCACGGGACACTGGCTATTAAGTCACCAACTCCGCTCATCCCCCCTAATACAACCGGAAGAGCATACGCTGCAATAAAAACAATAATTACAGCAATCACCTGTAGCCCTAATGAAACTAGAGCTCTTTTGTGCTCTCTATTCTTACCCATATCTGTTCTCGCCTCTTATGCAATATCTTCTGATCTACAAACACAAGAATCCACATGTAAAGTCTTGCAAAGATGAGCAGAAAACTCCAGAAAAGCTCTTTAAGGTTCCTAGCATAAAGTAGAGCATCTAGGAATCGGGAAGCTTCTTTAGTAAAGCTCCTCATTGTAGATACTCCCTGCATAAGTTGGGCAAGTTGGTAGTCGCCTCCTGCAGCTCTTTTTTTCTGATTGATCCAATCTTTAAAGTTCGTGGGAAACATAACATATACCAATGCATCTGGGGAATATCCTAACTTGGCCCCTTTTTGATACGCTACTAACGAGATAAATACATCTTCTGCAAGTAGCTCATGCGGAATCCTGTCGGGGATAAACTCCCTTTTTATAGCAAATAGATACCCAGATAGATTGATGAACTTGTTCTCCTGCGACAATTTAAGCCTTGTCTTATGAGCACCTTGCTGAGTTGTCACCCATGCCCAGTATCCAAACAAACTATTGCGAGAATTTATAGGGACTGGTCTACCTGTCACAGCATCATATCCATTCTCTAGCATAACTTTTAAGAGATTAAAAGGGGTATCCACCGTCCATTTAATGTCTCCGTCTGTAAAGATCACGACATCGCTCTTGAGCTGGTCTAGTATCATATCAAGAGCTGCAGGCTTGCCTTGCCCCTTGTCTTGTATTGTCTTGACTAGCCCTAGTGAATCAACTCGCTTTGCAGCCTCCAGGGTAGGCTTATCAGGAGCCACCACAAGTATGTTAGAAAGCTTAACTCCTAAGGTTTTAAGCTTAGGGATAGACTTAAAAATGGTTTTTACTAGCTCAGCTACAGTTTTAGGCTCTTTATAACTTGTAATTACAACTTCAATGTTCATGGTTGCTGATTATCAAAAGGAAGACTAATGGCTGCAGCCTCAGGCAACTCCGGAGCCTCCTCTACCTTACTTAATTTTCTCTCAATGTTACGAGTCTTTGAAATTGCCTGATCTATCACATTCTTCGTCTCCTGAAGCTTTTTACTTGTCTTCTCAAGCAAACCACCAAACTTAGAGAACTCTTGCTTAATAGTACCCAAAAGTCTCCATACCTCCGCAGATCTTTTTTCTATAGCCAAAGTCCTAAAACCCATTTGCAGGCTAATTATAAAAGCAGTAATGGTACTTGGTCCAGCGACAACTATACGATAATCTCGTTGCAGAGCCTCTACGAGCCCTCGCCTTTGAACCACCTCTGCATACAACCCTTCAACAGGCAGATACATAATTGCAAAATCAGTAGTGTAAGGAACTGCTATGTATTTGTCCCTGATACGTCTTGCTTCTGCTTTTACAGCTTTTTCGAGCTCCTTGGCTAAAGCCTCTATTTTATCTTTATCGGCTTCCTGATACGCATCTATGAGCCTCTGGTAGGTCTCAATCGGAAACTTTGAATCTATTGGCAAATATACTACCTCCTCTTCCTTTTTGCCCGGCAGTTTTATAGCGAATTCTACCCTCTCAGTGCTCCGTGGCTTGACCTTTACATTCTCCTCGTACTGCTCTTTTGAAAGGAACTGATCTAAGATGCGGCCAAGCTGCACTTCGCCCCATATTCCTCGGGTTTTAACCCCGCTTAAGATCCTCTTAAGATCCGAAACCCCACTTGCTAGATTCTGCATCTCACCTAAGCCTTTGTGAACTTGCTCTAGCCTGTCGCTGATTAATTTAAACTGCTCTGCTAACCTCTTGTTTAAGGTGCTAGTCAGTTTTTCATCAACGGTCTCCCTGATTTTTTCTAAATGCTTTGTATTGTCTTCTCTAAGCTCAGCTAAGCGTTTCTCCACCTGGGTTAACACCATAGAAAGCTTATTCTCAAACTCCTTAAAATGCTTACCCTGCATACTGGAAAACAGTTTAAGTTGGTCTGTTTGGAGCTTATTAAAGTTAATCAATTGGTTTAGTACCTCTTCGCGAAGGTTTTTGTTAAGATCCAAATTCTGGGAGGAGAGCTCTCTTAGCTTTTCTTTAAGGTTAGAGTAAGCGTGCTGGGATTTAAAATGGAAATACAAGAAGATTACCGCAAGAAGACCAATCGCTCCTAAGATTACAAACTCCATAATATTCAGATTTTATCAGATTAAGCCTGCAATCACATCATAACCGCGCTTTGTTACAAGCACTGTAGCTTCCCATTGGGCAAAATATCCACCATCTGCAAGTCTTGTTGCCCATTCATCTACCTGAATAACTCTAGGGCTGCCGGTCACCAATAGGGTTTCTACTGCAAGTGTCATACCCTCTTTTAGTTCCGGCCCCTCGCCTGGCCTTCCAAAATTCGGAATAAAGGGCTCTTCCCAAAGAGATAGACCTATACCATGGCCACCATAATCGTAAAGCACATCAAACCCTGCGTCTTTTGCTGTCCTCTCAATAGTATAACTTATCATCCCTAAAGGATTCCCTGCCTTTGCGTACTCTAGGGAATCTATCAGGGCCTGTCTTGCCGTGCTTGATAATTTCTTCTTAATCGGCTCAGCTCCGTCCATAACCTTGGTAAATGCTGCGTCTGTATACACTTTACCATCGGTTACAACTGTATCTATCACCACAATATCCGTAGCCTTAATTTTAACTCCTGCTCTTGGATAAGAATGAACACACTCACCAGAAAGGCTTACGCAGATAGTACTAGGGAAAGGACGCTTTATACCCTTTGGCTGATACCCTTTACATGCAGATTTTATCCTGTACTCCTTTAAAAGACTATTGTAATACTTCTCTATTTCGATAGCATCGACTCCAGGCTCCACAAAATCATACAACTTCTTTAAGACCTGAGAATGCTTTTTGCCCAGCTGCTTCATCGATTTAATCTCAGCTGGGGATTTTATAACTATGCCCATTAGACTACAAACTCATCAGCGTGTTGTTTGAATACCTCAATAAGGAGTGATATATGCTCGGTAAAGCCAATACCAAGCCCTTCTACCCCTCTTAAAATCTCCTGTCTGTCGACCTTTTTAGCAAAAGATTTATCTTTAAACTTCTTTTTGAAAGACTTTGCCGTCATGCCCGCAAACCCATCAGGTCTCATTAAGCTATAAGCATAGAAAAGCCCAGATATCTCATCAGCAGCGATTAAAGCAAAATCTAATCTTGTCTTAGGGAGCACGCCTGAGTTCTGGGAATTATGCGCCTGTATAGCATGAATTACCTCTTCTGGAAATCCAGCCTCTTTTAAAATCTTAGGACTTATCTTAGTATGCTCAGAAGGATCAAATCCAGGACCATAATCAATATCATGCAAAAGCCCTGTAACAAAATAAATATCTTTGTCTTCTCCGAAACGTTCAGCTAGCTTCTCCATTGCATAAGCCACCATCTTAGCATGCACCTTATGATAAGGATCTTTGACATATTTTTCTAAAAGCTCAAAAGCCTTCTCTCTCAAGTTCATTGTTCACCTCTATTATCTTATCCTTTACGTCTTTAATTATACCTGGATTTGCCACAACAATCCCCTCGCTCTGCAAAGTCCAAGGCATAAAATCTAATCCCAGAACTACAGCCCCGGCCTGCCTGGCTATCAAACTTGCAGCCGCTACATCCCAAGGATAGGCTCCTGGAATATACATGCTCCCGAGTACTCCTGCAGCAACCAAAGAGATCTCAAGCGCAGCAGCCCCGAACTGCCTTATGCTGTAGCCTTCGAGCAGAAGGTGTTCATAATACCTAGCTGCGATCTTAAAGTACCTGTCAGCCTTACTACCATAACAGAATCCATGAACCCTTTCTTTCATATTCTTAAGTGGGGTAAGAGAAAGTGCACCCCCATTTAGGAATGCTCTAGTCTGATCCGTAGCATAAAAGATCATATCAAACATAGGGGCATAGACTACTCCTAGCTTAATCTCATATCCATCCCCTGTGCGGTGAGCCAAAGCGATGCTTACATTAAAAAACGGATTGTGCGCAGCAAAGTTCGTAGTACCATCTAATGGATCTACAACCCAAAAATACTCTGTTTCTGGTATCTGAGTCTTACCCTCTTCAGACATGACCTGGTACCCTGTACTCTTAGTAAGGATCTTAGTAACAAGCTGATTAGACTCAACATCAGCCCTGGTAACAAGCTGCTCTTTACCTTTAAGACTAAATTGCGCCCCTAAAGGATGAGCCAGAAAATATTGCTTTAAATAAGAGCCGGCCTCATAAGCTGCCGCTTTTGCAAATAGTAATAAGTCCTGCACTATGTCCTCATAAACATCTTATCTAAATCCTCTCTGTTAAATCTTACCACAAGTCTTCTTCCATGAGGACAAGCATACGGTACCTCACACTCTAAAAGCTGCATAACCATAGAAGAGACTTCCTCCTGCGCCATCTTTTCATTGGCGCGAATACTGTTGTGACAAGCTATAGTTGCTATAAGCTTGCCCAGTTTCCCATCAGAAGCAAACCGTACGCTCTCAATATCACTTAGCTTTACCTCCCCAAACTCCTCGAGCTGAGTTACTACGTCATAAAAAACTTGATAAACATCTGCCCCCTTTAAAAACACAGGAACAGCAACAAGCTTAATCTGCTCTCCTTCTATCCTTAGGTCAAACCCCAAAGCCTCTAAGAGCTCCTTATGTATTTTTACACTCTCTAAACCACTCTCCGGTAAGACCACCTTTTGGGCAATAATCTGCTGTTTTTGCATACCATCGGAACGCAAAGCCCTAAGCAGCTGCTCAAAGCGAATTCTCTCGGCTGCTGCATGCTGGTCTATAATCCATATCTCATCCTCCCATTCTGCCAAGATGTACCTATTAAGGAGTTGATAAGCAGCCCTTAAATTCTGGGTATCTACGACAGCTGTAAAGTCGGAGCTCTCGGCTCTATCTAGATCGAGTTCAGGCTCTTCTACGTAAGCACTAGACGTTACTTGCGGTACTATTTTCTCAAAGAAATCTTTTTGAAGCGAACCCTTAGGAAGCCTCAAACCCTGAGACTTAACTCTAAGTCGCTCATAGGCTCTCTGCTCCTCTGGCCTTGGAGATCTAAGTCCCACCACAGAGCCGCCAGGGCTAGCAGCCACCTTACGCATAGGATCTGCCACTTTCAAAGATACAGCTTCATTTACCACACCCTTTACAAAGGCAAAAACCCGATACGGATTTACAAATCTTACCTCGCTTTTCTTAGGATGCACATTTACATCCACATATCCCGCCGGAACCTCCAGCAGCACAACCGCACTAGGTTTTAAGCTCTCAGGGATAAATGCAGCCATCCCCTCCTTTACCCCACGAGCGATCCATTTGTCCTCAACAGGCCTTTTATTTACATATACCTTGAAAAACCTTGACCTCTGCGAAAGCTTATCTGGTTTAAGCAAGGCTAAAGAAACGCCAAAAAATTCAGAAGCCTCATGAAATATGAGATCACCTTTTTGGAATCCTAACACTTTAAGCACACGAGTCTCAAAATCGCTAGGCATAAAATCAAAAACCTCTTTTCCGTCTTTTATAAGTTTAAATCTGACATGCGGATTAACGATCGCAAAATCCTCAAGAACCTCTAGTATGTGTTTATATTCTGTCTGTTCAGACTTTAAAAATTTACGACGGGCAGAAAGGTTATAAAACAGCTCTTCAACCCTTACTGTTGTACCCACATCCCTGGGCTTAGGAACTACCCTCCCGTCGGGCAAAAGAACATAGCCAACCTTCGCTCCTTTCTGACGCGAATGTATAGAAAACCTACTAACGGCAGATATGGATGCTAATGCCTCTCCTCTGAAACCATATGTAGAGACTCGCGCCAAATCTTCGGCCTCTCTTATTTTACTTGTGGTAAATCGCTTTATAACGAGAGGAAGATCTTCTTTCGCAATACCTATACCGTTGTCGCGGACCTCTATCAGCTTTATTCCTCCTTTTTTTACCCTCACCTCAATAAAATCCGCAGAAGCATCCAAGGCATTCTCGACAAGCTCCTTTACAACATTAGCAGGCCTTTCCACCACCTCTCCTGCTGCTATCTTTTCTCTAACCTCTTCGGGTAATTCAATTATTCGCGGCATTTCCAATTATACCCGAAAACCACAAAACCTAACGAAGCTAAAAATATTCCGAAAAGACCATCTAAGAAATAGTGCTCAGCCCCGTAGACTACAACAAACCAGATGAAAAACGGAACAAGAGCGGCTAAGTACTTAAGTTTGCTTTTAAAACATTTAAGACTCCAGAGCGCAGCATAAAAAGGCCAAGCTACGTGAAGCGACGGAAAAGCCGCAAAGTAGTTCTGATCCCAAAAGTGAACAAAGGAAAGTCCTTTATTAGGAACCAACCTCCCCCACAAGAAACGAGACAGGGGAGGCAAAAATCCTTGAGAAGCAGCATACCAGGGAGGAGCCGAGGGGAAAAGCACATAAAAAACAGCCGCAGTGAAACTCACAGCTAATAAGCCCCATAAATATCTCTTCGCGCTTTTTCTATCCGACATCCACAACAGAAAACCTATCCCAGCCCAAAACCAGTAAAAAGTAGAGTAAATAAAAAACATAAGCGCGACTAATACATACGGTAAATGATCCACTGGGAAAATCTGCTGGAGGTACACAGGCAAAGGGGTTCCGAATAACACCGACTCTAAATTTACGAAAATACCTACATATACAGGACGGTTCATTAGGGTATCTGCAACCCCTCTTAAACTCTCATAAGCCCAAAAAAGTACTAAAAATGGTGCCCAATCTTGTAAAAACTTTCGGCCTTTTCCTTTAAAGGCTGCAACTGTTCCAAACACAAGGATTACCAGATCAAGACCGAATCCTCGAGTAATGAGATTAAGTACTACAACAACCGCAATTAGAACCACATACACCCACCTAAAGTCTATCTTTCCCATAAGCCAAGCTTTATCTAGCTCCATCGCTCCTTCCTAAACCCCCAAATAAACTATAACTGACTTTACCTTCCCCGGCCAACGCACCACCACCCACAGCCCGCATAAAAACAAAATCGAAAAGAAAATCCCCAACCTTAACCAGGTGCATAGAGGTAAGACAAAAAGCAGAAGAAACCCTAAAACGCTCGCAAATCCTACCCCAACACTGAAAAATCTGGGATGGTATCCATCCAACACTCGCCGGAAAGCAACCACAACTGCTACGAAAAACCAGAACCAAAGCCATACAGTAAGATAATACGCCCCAGGATATCTAGTAAACAACAAAAAGGGAAGCGCAACACGATAAGCATGCGTAAATCCGTTCGCGAACAGACGTACTATAAAATTCCTTTTAAGCCAGAGTGTATAAATCAAATTGTACGCTACTATAAACACTGAGATTAAAAATCCTCTTACCCCAGTTGTGATATAAAGCCCTAACCATCCCGTAAGCAAATGTACCAGGGCCAGGCCTACAGCCTCCCTATGGGTCAAAATTCCACTCACTAAAGGCTTATGAGAAAGTGCTGAATTTTTCTTGTCAGACGGATAGTCTATAAGATCGTTAATTAAGTAAACAGCATAATAACTCCATTGGAAAAAGACTACAAAAGTGATAAAGTCCCACCAGTCAACATTCCTGAGCCCTAAAATTCCACACTTTACCCCAATTACTAAGCTAAGAAAAACCTCAATAAGATAAACGGCTCGACCAATCCGACTGCCATAAATTAACACCGAAAAGAGTCTCTTCATCTTCCGCCTCGGGGTGGCGGGACTCGAACCCGCGACCTCACGCTCCCAAAGCGTGCGCACTAGCCGACTGTGCTACACCCCGCATGCCGCGGAGAGGACTCGAACCTCCACGCCCGTAAAGGGCACTACCACCTCAAGGTAGCGCGTCTGCCAATTCCGCCACCGCGGCCTACTAACTTATAATTATACAATGTATTGCAAGAGATTTTAGGGTGTGGGGCAAAATTTGTCAAAAACTGAGGCTGGCGGGCAAAAAACACTCTACCCTTCACCTCCATAGAAACCTTAAGCGTATACCCCCATATTATGCCTACCAGCCGCCGTATCTGTAAAATTTTTGTAAAATTTGTCTGCTTTAATAGATAGTGGGCAGATCACGGGCTCAAGCGTATAACGTTGGTATGTGCGGGGAGATGTTGGCGGCGGCCGCGGTAGCGGCCGCCGGCCACGCGATTTTGGCTAGGAGGTTTCGATGTATAGGGGGAGAAATAGATATCGTTTCAGAATACAGAGAAACTATTTATTTTTGGGAGGTCAAAACATATCTACATCTTAATTCCCTGAACCCTACGAGCCTAAAGCTAAAAGCCCTTCGCTTTAAAAAATGTATACGCTCCTTTTTGAATCTCAACCCACATATGTTCGATATGAACATTGCTATAGGATTTTATCTGCTACATCAAAAGAAGGGCCGGATCCTAGGCAAAATTAGAATAGTAAGACTTTAAACAATTATAGAGGGAAGAATTTTACTTCCCCCAAAAAGATTGGCGGTCTAAAAACACACAGAACGGAAGAATCTTCATCTACAGCTGTGACACCGGCCGTCTAACCCCTTTTAGAAAATCCAAAAGGTCATTATATTCACTTGAGCCATAGAGTGCCTTCGCAAAAAGTAGAGTCATTACAGGATATTTAAATTGGTCCGAAAACACCAGTTTCAGAAACCTATCAAGCGACATCTTCTTGACTATAATTTTCTCCCCCTTGTCAAGACGAGGAGCTGAGCTTTTAACTACAGAGCGCGCTACAAAGATATGAGTGTAATATCTAATATCACGATAGAACATTACTGACTTATAGTACTCCAGCCTATCTGATACATAGCCGGTTTCTTCTAGCAGCTCGCGCTTGGCTGCGTCTTCTATGTCCTCGCCTTCCTCTACACGGCCTCCAGGAAGAAAATAATACCATCCTTTAATGTGAGGCTGACGTTCCTTAGTAACTAAAATCTCCTGTTTATCTGTTAGAGCCAATATGGTCACAACATCCGGACGGGTAATTACCTCGAATGTAGCCACACTTCCGTCGTACAGTGGTTGGGGCCACATATACAGCTTAAAAAGAAACCCTTTGCACGCCAATCTTGCGGTTGCAGGAGGACTAAATTTAGGGAATTTTCTTTTGATTTTCATTTACTAGTATAACATCCCGCACCAATCAAAAGTTAACTCAGCCGGCCATAATAAAAAATCGTAAGCCCCAATTGGTCCTAGTCAGCTGCCTCCCCAGAATGAATAAAGCTTTTCCTATGGATAGGACACAGCCCCAACTCAAGGATGCGTCTCTTGTGATAACGAGTTCCATACCCTACATTACGGTCAAACCCATAACCAGGGTAAATCTTTGAGTATCTCCTCATAAGCTTATCTCTATAGACTTTAGCCACAATAGAGGCGAGAGCAACAAGGTGACGTCGGGCGTCCCCTTGGGGTATATAATAGACCTCTTTAAGAGGCAATTTATTTACTCCCACCGTACCATCTACAAGTACAACATCTGGCTTGACCTCAAGATTCCAATAGGCTCTCAACATAGCAAAATAGGTTGCCTTCCTAATGCCGAATTTGTCAATCTCCTGGCTTGTTGAAACACCTACTGCCCAGCTTAACTTCTTGCATGTAACTACTTGTTCTACTATCTGCTCTCTTTTTCTCTGAGTCAATGCTTTGGAATCATGCACTCCGTCAATAGGCTCATACCCCGGATTTGCAGCTACAATAGCAGCTACCACAGGCCCGGCTAAAGCCCCTCTACCAACCTCATCTAATCCTGCTACAATTCTACCCTGATCTAATACGAAGGACTCCACGAAAAAGGAGGCGTGTGGGGAAACCTTACTCTTTTTGCCCTTGATTAGATTCTTGGCTCGCCTGGCTCTCTTCTTGGACTGAAGTTTTCTTTGCGCTGTCATCTCTTGTTTTAACTTTTACGGCCTTTCTACCTACCCGCTTCCTAAGATAATAAAGCTTAGCTCTGCGGGGACGACCAGGTTTAATTATCTCAATCCTTTCCACCACAGGCGAGTAGATCGGAAAAATCTTCTCAACTCCCACCCCTCCGCTTGCTATTCTCCTTACAGTGATCTTCTTTGCCTTACCTGTACCAGAGATCCTTATAACCACCCCGCGAAACGGCTGACTCTTCAACTTACTCTCTTCGATCTGTTCCATAGTTTTGCCTTCAGCGAGTGCCTTTTTCAACGCTTGCTTCTGAGCAGCTGTTAACCTATGCTGAACCTTCATCGTGACTATGATCTTAGAATAAACCACAACTGTATCTCCAACGCGCACCTTAAACCTATCATCAGTGTGTTTACTATCGCCCTGAGGTTTATCTAAAAAATACTTCTCGGTTATTTTCTGTTGTAGCGCTGCATCCATGCCGAGAGTGTATCAAAATTAATTCAGATTCTCAAGATTACAGGCCCGGAGAACATACCTTCTCTGCGAGCCTGCTAAGAACTCCAGCTATTTATTATTAGCAGGCTGGGCTTGTGCCTTCTGCTTCTTATTCGCAGTGCTCTTAGAGCTTTTCTGCTTGAGCTCCTCAACCTTTTGCTTTACCTTCTTTAGCGTATCTATCCAAGTTTGTTTATCCTTTTTTGACAACCCTTTGCTCTTTTCAATCTGATCAATGAACGCATCATAGATCTTAAGAGCCTCGTCGTATTGCCTATATTTAATATAGAACCGACTCCTTAGCAACGCAACGTTAAAGGTAAGATTTGGATTACCTCTGGCAAGAGTTGCTAGGTAGTCAAGGAGAGTTTCTAAACGATTATATACATCATCCCCTTTCTTGCTATCCAGCCCTAACAAAAAGTTTACATATGTAATTGCAGTTTTATAATCCAGAGGATTAAGTTTCAAGCAATCACTGTATTTATATATAGCCAAACTTGTAAAGGTCTTAAGCCTGTTCCTTGAGGAGAGCTTCGCATAAACCTTAGCTGAAAGCTTATTGGCATCTTCTACGAGATATTCTGAAGCCACATCTTCACTTACGGCTACCAATCCGTAGCCTAGCTGCTCCACCAAAGCCTTGTCGATCTTCTTAGCGAACTCTTTATCCTTACTTACTAAATCATCTAAGGTATCTAAAAGTCCTAGCTGTAGAACTTTGCTATATCTACATCTACCACACACATCTGAAAACCTCGTAACATAGTTTAAAGCTTCTCTACCTACGTTAAATGCCTCCTTAGTCGGCAGGGAGGCAATTCGCCGCTTCCTTAAACCCACAGCATACAAATCCCTGAGGCCGGAAAAAGCGAGTACACTCCAGCCGGTGGTGGCAACAAACAATGCTACTGCTCCCAAAGGAGCAAACCAACGTGCAAGATTGAATTGCTTAGATACCAAGTTTATCTGAGCTTGCTCCCCAAACGCTGCTGATGTCCATAGCATAAACATAAACACCCAGAGAATAGCCCAAGCGTTAGAAGGTACCAATGCAGTCCAGACTAGGGTAAGTACAACTAGCCAAAACACAAGCTTCTTTCTAAGACTGACCGCCTTTACTGCCTCTTTTGCAAAGATCCAAACCTGGAAGATCCAGAACATAAGCCCTATAAGCCCTAACTCTACGAGTAACTTAATAACCCCAGCATCAATAAAATTCGGATAGCTCCCTACAGCAGCTTTACCCAAAACGCCAAATAAACCAAATCCGGTACCAAACAGTGCTGCTAAGGTGGTATCTGGGACTACTTTAGGATAAACACTCTTTAGCCCTAAAACAGCCTCCCAGCTCTTTAGATATCTTAAGATATCGAGACTCTCCAAGAGTGAAGAGAGGCCCACCAATTTCTTTAAACCAAAAACTACCTGAAGGACATTAAAAACCACAAACAATCCCCAAAATCCAACCGAGAAGATGATAGCACCGCGCATACCAAGCCCTTCCTTAGCCACTATATAAATTACATAAGCTAGAATCACAAGCGCCACTACCACTGGCAAAGAGAAACCTCCTAAGTATAGGGTGGTCAGCCATAGCAGAATAATACTAATTACAGCCAGATATGAAACTTTTAGAGTATGCTCCTGGTCTGAATCCTTAATGTATTTAACAAGTAGGTACGCAAGCAGTGCCAAACTGATAATGTGAAAAAGAAACCATAGGTTTACATCAGAGAAGAAACCAAATATCCCCATTCTCTTAAAGTACTGCGCCGTTGCTACTCCGATGTTCTCAGAGATCGAAGCGAATAAGCCACGGACTAAGCCTGAAAATCGAGAAAATATGAAGCCTAAAACATCGAAGGTGAAAACTATGCAAGGAAGGGAAAATATGGCTCTACGAGAAGTATTTTGTAGATAAGTTGCTACCAACCCAAATGTAAAGATCAAGCCGATCGCTATCACAAAAAGTTCAAACTGAGGCATTGTTATCATAAACTGATCCCAAAATGTGTACTTACCCACCAGCGAAAAACACGTCCTTAAGATAAGATACAGAACAAAACCTCCCAGTAGCACAAATTCATACGGCCAAGGAATTAAAATAAATCCATTTTTATAAAGAAGATAGAGAAAATAAAACACAACGAACGTTCCAAGTACAGCAAATATAAAGAATCTAAGGTTAACTGTACTGATGTAAGGTATAACAAAGATTCCTCCCAGGAAAATCGCCATAAACAGCAAGATTACAGCACTCCTTAAAAAGGCCCTAAAATCAAATCTAAATGTCATAGGGTTTACAGCTTTCTGGGGTGTCCTCCTCCTACGGGCTGTTGTAGTAACTTCCTTACTTCTTATTTTTAACTTTACCATAGATCAGGGCTAACATCTTAACTATAACGATACTGGTTACCAATATTATATACCACGGCAAATAATATACAACCATAGTTCCTGAGGTAGTGTGTAAAGAATATGACACTGGAGATTTTACGTAGACTACTGGAGAAAGTTTATTTTTCCCGATATAAAGCTGGCTCCTCGGAACCCTATAAATAAGCTGAACCTCAGAAGAGGGAACCACGGTTTTTAAGAGATCAGGACTTGTACCTACCAACAGAGTTGAAGAGGTGTGGTTAGAAACATAAATTGAACATGCAAGATCTTTCTCTAATGTAAGAAATTTAGAAGCTTTACAATCTTGCATATCTATTTTAAGCTTACTGAGGTCTAGTTTATCTAGATTTTTAGCTATTAGCAGTGGAACTACTACGTGATAGTTCAGGGAAGCTCCGCCAGAGACATTCTGTGCCCTCGAACTGATCCTTATCCCGACGATCTGTCCAACAAGTTGAGTTTTATTTAGGCTCAGTCTGACTTTAATCCTTTTATCCCCTAAAGAGACGCAGGAAGCCGTACCAAAATCAGCATCGACGAATCCCCCTTGAGCCGGATCAAAATAAACCAGATCACATTTTATCCTTGATGCTTTATCTACAGTCAGCTGGAATTCTAAAACAGGGTTAAATTCCTTTAAATAAACAACTGCTGGAGTTACCTTCATACTACCAATTCGCAAAGCTTTGAAAAGTTATTACGTCTGTATATGTTCCTGTAGGTATATTCTCGTCTACTTTGGCCTTAAGCACCATTTTACCTCTACCATTAAGAACAGGAGCCGGGGAATCCACCCCACAGGTACCACTAGAGCTTTCAATGGAACAGAAAAGATCAAGGAAAGAGGTGGACAACCCTCCAACTCCGTTTGCAGCAGTAGGAGAATATCGAGTCGTCGCGCGCAAATAGCCTGCTTCTGGATCCTGAGAAACATTTACTACCTTTAAGCCGTAACCTGCGCTAGCAACATCTAAATTTAAATCGGCCGAAGGAATAAGGCTTGAGCCAGAAGATAGGCCTGCGTTTGCGTCTTTAACTTTTACACTTATCCCCGAAACCACGTTGGTGGAAATATCCAGATAAATAAACGAATCACTATCAACGACGGTCCCTGGCACCAAAGCCGGAAACTTTACAGAGTAGGGAGGATTGTTCTCAACAGAATCACTAGTCCCAACGTCTAAATCCATGGAGATGGTAGGAAGAGAGGTGGTAGCCGAAGCTTCAGGGGAGAGGCCTGATTCTGTAAAATTTCCAGAAAAAGCCTTTATCCTAATCTTATAAGTCTTGCCTGGCAGTAAACCTAGTATATTAACCTTGCTCCAATCCCGCGACCCGTCTGCAACTTGCCATTGGGTTAAAGTGCGATAATCAGAGATATCATGAGTCGCAGCCGTCTCTGGCATATGGGTGTCTCCATCAAGGTAATATACGGTGGCCCAGTTATCATCAGTAATAAGCACTGTATATCGGGTATCCGAAGGGTTATTCATAGGATCTATCTCAAATCTGGCTCTATCATAACAGCCTGTCTCGCCACAAATTTGAACCATCCCCTCTCCTGAAGGAAGCCCGCTACAGGTACTGGTTCCATCAGTGGTGGTTTCAAAACACCGCACCCGCGGCACATGAGCCATAAATGTGTAGCCATGGCCTATGCCGAAACCAAAGTTTGGAGAGGTCAACTTTTGATAATCAAGAGAAGCCCCCATGTTCCCAAGTATCATATAGTTGGTAGCGCTTGATTCTTTTCCAGCTGTGGAGAGCTTAGGATCCTTTAGGCGATAGTGCGAACTTGTAAGATCGGCCGCAGAGACTGGGGCAAGATTGATAAGGAGAACAAAGCCCACGAAAACGAATAAAGAAAAAATCAAACCGCAAAATCTAAACTTCTGCATTAATCTAATTATACCGATTGCGGGGCCTGGATTCGAACCAGGACCTACGGCTCCAAAGGCCGCTGTCCTACCGTTAGACGACCCCGCAATACCTTAAGCCTTCTTTGGCTTCCTACCTTTTCTTTTAACTGTTGTCTTACCAGTCCAAAGAGCCTGTAGCTTTCTAGTCACACTCGCTACATCTTCAGGCCTTATCTGCTTTAGCCTCTCTGCCTCCTCTACAACCTTTTTCACAATCTCCTCATAGGCCTTCTTTGTTTTAGGCTTAAGCTCCTCAACCTTGGCTTCTACTTTCTTCTTTAACTGTTCGTACTGTTCTTTTAATTCCTTTCTTAGTTTTTTACCCGCCTTCGGAGCAAAAAGTACTCCTAATGTGCTTCCTATAAAAGCACCAATCATTAATCCTCTTAAAAATCCTCCCTTCTTGACCATTTTCAAACAAATAATATCTTAGCTTACTGTATTTTACCCCAGAATTTGAATAAATCAATGCGGGGGCTTTAAGCAAAAATCGAAAAAGTCGATTTTTGCTTAAAGCCCCCCCTTAGACCGATCTTCTCATAACCGTTTTGAATTACCTGCTGGCATACGACTCTCCGCTACGGCAAATTCTCCTAACCTCTAACGCTCATAAACCTTCCTACCAGCCCGGCGTACAACACAGCAAAAGCGTCGAATACATCGTCTACCATTGTACCAAACTGATTCTTAAATATCTGCTTTACCATAAACTCAACCTGTCTCTTGGTAGCTCTCCCGTTTCCAGTTGTTATCTTTTTAACTTTTAATGGATTAATCACGAACGGCTCTGCTTTGTACTTTTTACTCAAGTACACAAGTAGACCCATGACTTTTGCTATATTAAGCGAGGTTTTCTTGTTTTTTGAAAAAAACACCTCCTCTATAAGCACCACCTGCGGCTTGTGTTTTTTCAGCAAGTTCTCAAAATCACTTCCTATCTCAAAAAGACGATCCACGAAGGCAGTCTCTGGCTTAGAAGTAACATACCCCCAATCCAGCACCTCTAAAGACTGATCTGCTTTTTTAGCTATAGCAAAACCACATCTATCATAACCAGGATCAATCCCAACATAAACACCATTAGGGACACGCTCCAAAAACAGTTCTTGCATTACACAAGAGTCAAAGCTTCCTTCAAATTACATCCTAGATAAAAAGCCTCTACATCTGGATGTTCATCAAGCCTTTCTAGGAACTCTTTTACCTTCGCATGATCAAATTGCGTATCCTGACTAGAAACGAAAAATCTTCCAGCAAATTTTACAGTATACCCCGCTTCTTTTAATTTGGCAGCTACCTCTGCCACATCTGCCTTTGGAACCAATACAGCACACTCTTGCCCCAGATCTACAATATCTTCAGCAGGAACATTAAGATCTAATATTTTAAGTGCACATTCGTCAAAGCTTTGGGAGTCTTGCATCTTGATCCTTACCAACCCGACCTCTTTAAATTGCCAACTAACTGCACCCTTATCTGCCATTTTGCCCCCCAACTCACTTAAAAGCTGTCTTAGCTCATTTAAAGTTCTGTTAAGATTGTCCGAAGCTACGGAGATAAGCATAGGCAACCCACCAGGAGCGTATATTTCATAGATTGCCCTTTTTATATCTCCCGAATTTAGCTGCCCACTGAACTTTTTGATTATTCGTTCTATATTATCCTTTGGCATATTTACAGAGCGCGCATATTCTATGGCTGCAGAAAGCATGGAGTTTGACTCTAGATTAGGCCCCCCTTCCCTTACTGCTGTCATAATCATCTTCGCAGCTCTGGTAAACGCTGCACTACGCTGCTTAGCACTTTTCTCTTTTTTTCGCTTGACATTAGCCCAGTGAGAATGTCCTGCCATAGCTTAAACTAATCAATTGAATCCAAGAGGATTATAACAATATCTGCTGTGGTTAACAGACGTTTAGGCCTCCCCTCGACCACAGCCACATTGGAGGGTCCAAGCATATTCTTTACGTATTTAAAAGTCACAGGAAATTTGTCTGAGACAACAAAAATCACAGCCTTCTTATCCTTAAGGTCAGGGGTTAAAACAGAATTTTTATCCACAGTCCCGATCCTGGAAACCTCTATCCCCACGGTCGAGAAATACCTAGACCATAAGGCTGCATAGCCATTAATATCGGTAGCATTGTAAATCTCAAGGAAAGCCTGCTCATCAGCAACAGAGGGGATAAAGAAACTATCTTTTACCCGCTGTCTAAAAGTTTTGTAATCTATGAAAAAAACCTCATTGCCGTCCTCTAAAACCTGCTTGTTCTCAAGCAAGGGCTCCACTATCGTAGCGTCAACTACTTTAACAAGCCTACTAACATCTCTTACAGCTCCCTTGCTTAAATTAGACGCTGCTAGCTCTCCATCATTTTTTACTATTGCAAAATTAAAAAACAACCCTGTAGCATAGGAAACCTGCCTTATTACCCAACAATCGGGGCTATTTGAGACATGTTCAGCAACCCTATAAAGAGAACCTATCTCTACTATGTCAGAGGGACCTCCGTAGGTTTTAAGCCAATATTTATTGGGTAACTCAAAAACTACACCGTCAGTTTTTAAAGTTTCCGCAAGGAGCTTCGCTTTCCTCTTAACTTTAATCACATATAGATGTTCAATATGCTTAGAATCTCCTCTAGTTTCTATAAATACCCCCGTAAGATAATCAACATTATCAAGGGCAGGCCGTAGAACCCTACATCGCATTATTCTATCTCTATTTACAAACCTATAATACTCCACTACAGTAAATACCTTCCTAAGCAAAAAGATTCCTAACCCCAGAAATAAAGCTACCGCTACAGTCGCGAAAAAAACAAAACGAAAAATCCTAGCTCTCTGCCCCCTCCTTTTTCTCATGCTAAACTATTATATGAGACACATTAAGGCCTATCAAATTCTTAACTCCCGGGGGGTACCAACCATCGAGGTAGAAGTACTCACAAAAGATGGGACTTATATAAGAACAAGCGTCCCACAAGGAGCTTCTGCGGGCATTCATGAGATCGCATATCTTTACGATAACGATAAGGCTTATCAAGGCAAAAGTGTGTACAAGGCAGTGGCCCTAATTAATCGCGATCTACAGCCTTTTCTAAATCAACACTTAGGGAAAACCTCTATAGACAAATTCGACAAACTACTAAAGCAAGAAACCGACGCCGGGAATGTAAGGCTAGTTCTATCTTTGACTCACGCCAAACTGCTTGCTCATAAGGCACGGCAGCCGCTTTTTAAATTTATTGCGGCATATACCTCAAACCCTGAACCTTCTATCCCAATACCCATGTTTAATGTACTAAATGGAGGAGCCCATGCTGCCAACAACATAGCTATCCAAGAGTTCATGATAGTACCGCACGGAATAGACTTTTATCCCAAACAGCTGGAGGCTGCTACTACGATCTTTAAAGCCTTAAAAGAGCTTCTCGTTAAAAAAGGTTTATGCACAGGAGTAGGCGATGAGGGAGGTTTTGCCCCCAACCTAAGATCAGATATCGAAGCCATCAAACTGCTGCTTACAGCTATAGAAAAAGCCGGCTATACTCCAAAAGAAGAGATATCTTTGGCCTTAGATATCGCAATCTCCCAATACTACGATACCAAAACCCAAAAATACAGCTTCCCTCACCAAGGCAAAGATGGCAAATTAGTACTACACGATCCAGACGAGATAATCCAGTACTACAAGGAGCTGATCAAAACCTACCCAATCATCAGCATCGAAGACGGATTGGCAGAGGATGATTGGGATAACTGGCCCACTCTTACAGCTACTCTAATGGAGAGCAACACTCTGTCAGTAGGAGATGATATAACTGTCACAAATCCTGCAAGGCTTAAAAAGGCCATCTCGCACAACGCAATAAGCGCTATTATAATAAAACCTAACCAGGTGGGAACTCTCTCAGAAACGATAGAAGTTATAAAAACAGCTCGTTCAAATGGCATAATCAATATAGCATCCCATAGATCAGGAGAAACAAACGATCCATTTATCGCCCATATAGCTGTAGGGACATGCGTAAACTTTCTTAAGGCAGGTGCCCCCAATCGTGGTGAAAGAATCAATAAATACAATGAACTTTTAAGAATTCACTATCTACACGGAATAAACTGAGAAGTTGAATCAGAGAACTCCAAAACCGAAAAGCCCGAGCACCACATTTTAGTTAAGTGTCCCAAGGGGTCATAAAAAACCTTATCTCTTGAGCTACCTAGAAGGAACCCCCAAATCATCCTTGATCTCGTCAAAGATTGCTTGCCATGTAGGGACTGCTGTTAAAGACGCCAGCTTATACTTTTTTGGCTCCTCAAGCTTCACAAGCATAATGAATACAGGATCTTTAGCAGGGGCAAATGCCACAAAGGTAGCGTTCACCTTATCTTCTTCGTAACCCACCCCGTTCTTCTTGGGAATTTGAGCTGTACCTGTCTTACCTGCGATAGAATACCTTTTCTTGTATCTCCACCAAATCGGATGAGACATCGTTGCATACTCCATCATGCTAACTACCTTATCTGCCACCTCTCTGCTAAACACCTGATCGGCCACCACAGGTTCAAACACTGACCTCTCCTCAGAATTGTAAATCTCCTTCACTAAAAAAGGCTGCATTCTTTTGCCGTGGTTAGCTAGAGTAGAAATAGCAGAGATAACCTGCAAAGGAGTAGCAGAAACCATCTGCCCAAAGGAAGAGACCGCCACATCAACCTTGTTCCATTCTTTATAGGGTTTTAAAAACGCTGTCTCTTCATCTTGCAGACCTACTCCTAACATACGACCTATCCCTAACCTATGGAGATAGGATGATATAGTCTTAGCCCCTAACTTTAATCCTATCTGTGCAGCACAAACATTGTCTGAATGCCTTAAGATATCCTTTGGCTTAAGTTTTCCATATGCTCGATGAGCCCAGTTATAAATCACTTTGTCTATCACCTTCAGCCTACCAGTGTCATTACAGACAAAATCCTCTGTTATCTTTTTCTCTTGCAAAGCCATAGCTATAATAAGTGGTTTTTGAACCGAGCCATACTCATACACCTCACTTACTGCTGGATTTTTAAAAATGGCAGGATCCTTATACATCCAATATTTATTAGGGTCGTATCTTGGATATGTTGCCATCACCAAGATTTCTCCGGTTTTAGGGTCCATAATTATTACAGTACCACGCTTGGCCCCATACTCTTTAACCTTGCGTTCAAGCACTCTCTCAACTTTTCTTTCAAGCCCAGCCCGCAAAGTCAGGACAATATTCTTACCCTCTCTAAAAACCACATTTTTATAAACGCTGCTTAAAATCGCATCGCCTTTAAGATCCTTTTCTCTTCGGGTGAGGCCCCTTTTACCCTTAATATCACCCCAGAAGAAACCCTCGATCCCATAAACCCCTCTTGATCTCCCCAAGCTATCTTTGCCTACAAATCCCACTACATGTGAAGCCAAAGAATTGTTAGGATAGATCCTCTCATTTACATTAAACGTGTACACACCGATAAAATGCTGCTTATCGAGCTCTTCTTTCTGCTGCTTTGTAATCCCCTTTTTTAGAACAACATAGCTCAAGTCACTTCGGTACAGTAAAGAATCAACTTTTTCGGACGGAACTCCTAACTTATCAACCATAAAACGCCTGAAGCGTAAAAAGTGCTCAGTTGCTAGGAATTTCTTCTTATCCGTCTGATTGACTAAAGAGACCACAACATTCCAGCTTGGTTTATCAGAAGCTAGTACAATACCATCCGAGGTATAGATAGTCCCTCGCTTCGTAAATATATATTTTTTCTGGAAGATCTGAGCACTCGCTAGGGCCTTAAAGTAATTGTGTTTAAGTACCTGCCATCTGAAAAGTTGAAAAATCCCTACCAAAAACAAAACTGCAATTGTTAAACGAAAGAAGGCCACGAAGCCCGCGTCCCCCCTCATCTTTTGTTAATATTAAATGAGTAAGCCTGGGTTTGGTCCACTGGTTTTATGTATATAACCTCAGAGGGATTGGGCTTGTAAGCAGTTTTATATTTTTCCAATAAAAAGGATTGAGACCGAAAGAGGGCTACTTTCTCCTCAAGATATAAATAAGCTAGATTTAACTCTCTTGCCGCATCATCCATCTTTCCGATTCTAAATGCGTAGCGTTCTGCTACTAATGATAAGCCTAACTGAAAAACTATTATTAATCCTGTTACAGCTAAGATTATCTTTTTCATTTATAAATCACATACATCTTAGCGCTCCGAGATCTAGGATTGGCTGCAATCTCCTGTAAGCTAGGTACGATGATCTTGTAGCTTTTATCCGCCACAAAGCGATCTAAGATATCGAACTCCCCACTATGAAAGCCAATAACTATTAAAATCCCCCCTGGATTTAGCACCTTAAAGGCGAGAGGAAGAGCCTGGGAGAGGTTGGAAAGCTCTGTATTAACAGCGATCCGGAGCGCTAAAAACACAAGCGTTGCCGGATGCAACCTCCCCCGACTCCCCCGCCTCACAGGCACTATTTTGTAGGCGATGGAATTTAAGCGTCTGATATCATCTTTGTCTCCAAAGGGTCTATCCTCTCTTAGAGCTACTATCTCTTCTGCCAACTTAGAAGCCACACTTTTGGGCATTTTAACTGTCTCTACAAACAACCTTACAAGCTCTTTTCGGCTTAAGAAATTTAAAAGGTCATAGGCATTTACCTGCTGTGTCTGTGGATCCATCCTCATGTCTAACGTGCCCCTATCTTTAAAGCTAAAACCTCTTTTCTTAGCTTCAAGCTGGCGAGAGGAAACTCCTAGATCAAAAAGCACTACATCTACGCTTTTTACGCCCAGGTTTTCAAGGATTTTATCTAGGTATACAAAATTAGAATGTACAATATACCACCTCTTGCCACCACCTTTAGCGTCAAGATCTCTCTGATCTTCTTTTAGTCTTCTTGCTACAGGATCATATTCAGCTAAAACCACATGATATCCAAGGTCTTTTGCTTTATCTAATTGGGAAGACATAACAAATCTTATGCTTTGAAGATCCCAATCAATGGAAAGTAAAAATTCAGGTGCAAAACTCTCAAGAAACATCAGAGAATGACCGCCATCTCCTAGTGTGGCATCTACAAACCGCGATCTTTCGGAAAGACCCTCTATCTGTTTTTTTACCTGCGTTAACAAAACAGGTTTATGTACGGCTTTCATTGGGGCAGTGCCGGTCTTAATTTATACCTAACTCATCTTAGAGTCCAGTAAATTAGCTACTTCAGAAGCTATCAGATCTGCTTTATCTGTAAGGTTCTGAATGTGAGAATCCCATCTCTCTTTGATCCAAACCTCTATCCAATTAAAAACTCCAATCACTGCTAACTGGGTTCCAATACTACTTTTCGAGATTCCCATGAAGCTACGTAAGCTTGCAGGAATCACTACTCTGCCCTGGGCGTCTGGTTCTAGGTAAAAAGCTGAAGAAACAAGATATCTTAAGGTCTCTCGGATATTCCTATCTAAAAAGGAAGCTTCTTTAATAGGGGCGATTAGCTTATTCCAGTGAGAAAAATCTACCAAAATTAGAGCTCCTTCATAGCCGCGGGTTAAAACAAACCTTTTGCCCAATTTCTCTCTAAACTCTGCAGGAATGACAAATCTATACCCACTGACAAGTTTAGTAACATACTCTCCTACATATCCCTCTGTTCCAGGTATTTTTTTAGTGTCACCACGCCTCACCATATATCACCATTATAGGATAAAAACTAATGTGGTTCAAGAGGGGGGGGCGGGGGCCAAAATCGAAAAAGTCGATTTTGGCCCCCGCCCCCCTTAAATACCTCCTCCCAGCTGCTCTGAATGATCCTCCAGCTAGGCAACTCCCCCTGCTATGGAAAAGGAGCTCACCTTTGGGCGTGGGGCAAAAGGCAGGATCTCTGCCTTTTGCCCCACGCCCAATACTTGCCTCCACCTGGTTAACTCTCTTGAAGCTTTCTATAGAATTCGTACATTAGAATGCTCGAAGCCTCAGCTACATTTAAAGACCCCTTAAGCCCATGCATAGGAATAAAAATATGCTTAGATGCCGCAACTAGTAGTTTAGCGGATACTCCAGTTATCTCGTTCCCTACCACTACAAAAAGGTTACTCTTGGGAAGATCTCCTAGCTTAAATAGATTCTCCGCTTGGTCTGTTAACTCGAGAGCCCATAAAGTATACTTATCTAAACTCTCGAGGGCTGCGAGAAATTCCTCAGTAGTACCAAAATGATAAGTCGGCACGCCCTTTTGAGCCCCAAGAGCGGTTTTGACAACCTTAGGGTGCATAGCCTTAGGGGTAATACCTATCGTAATCGCCCCCCACAACCCTGTACCATCTGCGGTTCTTAGAATACTTCCTACGTTGTAGGCGGATCTAATATTTTCCAAACATATCCAAAATGGCCTTTTAGCAACGATGTTACTAAAGCTCATGGTGTAGGCGTTGGAGTAGGGGTATTCGTAGGTGTAGGAGTAAAAGTTGGAGTAGGTGTAGGCGTTGGGGTTGCTGGGCTTACGACAGAGATCGTAACCTGTGACTCTCCCTTCATGTTCTCCGAGTTGATCGCAACCACTCTTATCGCATGAGTTCCAACAGGTGTTGAAACAGGTAGAGCATAATCAAAAGAGACCGTCGTGCTATTTACCGAATGAATCTTCTGCGCATCAAAATAAACCTCGACATTCTTTAAACTAAATGCAGGGACACTTATATCCGCCTGAATATGAATCATAGCCCCTTGGACAAATGTATCTCCAGCAGCAGGTAAGCTAATATTCACCTTTGGAACGACATCTAAAGGACACACAGCTGCCTCGGGTTTTTCTTTGTAAAGATGATAATGGTATTTCTTTTTCAAAAAGTCCAAATAGTATTTGTTCTGAAACTTATTAGGCAAGCTGTAGTCAAAAAACATTATCTCGTCTATTAAACCTGCGGCCTTAGCCTCATCAACATTAGTAGCCACCTTCTTGTTGACCTTGCATATTGGCAAGATCTTATGCGCATGATCATAAGGGGGAAGCTGAGTAGAAACAGCTGGAGTCACTATCTTTTGGCACTTGGTATCCTTCCCCGCCCTATACCCTGTATCTTTACAAACAGTGATCTTTACAACTCCAGGAGGCCGTGTATAAAATGCCTTTCCAAATTTAGGCACCAACCTTCTCATGATTCTATTAGCAATTGGCAAAGGCACATTAGTACTCCAAGCCTGCCCGGCTGGTCCTCGAGTTATCTTACCGTTGTTATTTCCTGCCCAAACACCCACTACAAGCTTAGGATAGTATAGGAAAGCCGTAAGGTCTTTAGGACCATCCGTAGTACCAGTCTTACCACATAGGGGCTGCCCTGGGACCCGATAGTACCACGGTGCCAACTTCATGTGTCTACCATCGATCATACACAAAATCCAATTTAAGAGGTAAACGTGCTGACGAGAGAAAACCCTACGCTCAGTTTTTTTAGGATCCGCTTTATATAACACCTTACCATGAGGATCTTTAATCTCAAGAAACGGCTCAATGTCGTGGATTACACCCTCATTTGCGAACGCAGTATATGCATTTGTGTGCTCAAGAAGCTTCATCTCTCCAGCGCCCAAGGTAATACTTAACCCGTACCTATTTCTATCCTTAAGGGTTGTGATACCAAGCTTACGAGCCGTCTTAAGAAAAGTATCCACGCCGCCTATTGTCTGCAAAGTGTATACAGCTGGAATATTCCGCGACGCATTTAGAGCTTCAGCAACCGACAAAAGACCCAAATAACGCCTATCCCAATCGTAAACTCTATAGCGTCCAAAGTTAAACTTAATATCAGGGGCTGGACTACCAGGCGTAAACCCGCGTGTAAAGGCAGTCAGATAGGTATAAGGCTTTACTGAAGACCCCATTTGCCGCAGACTGGTCGTAACGTTTACATTCCCATCAACTCTTGGATCCTTGGTGTTGTTGTAATCTACTGAACCAACCATAGCCAAAATCTGGCCGTTCTTGGGATTTAAAACCACAGCAGCTCCATTATAGGCCCCGTATTTCTTACCCCACTTATTGATTCCATTTCTTATCTCCTCCTCTACGACTTTTTGTACATCTAAATCAAGCGTTGTTTTTACCCTTAGACCGCCGGTTTTTACAAGATCAGGGCCGTACTTTTCCTCTAGCTTATCTAAAACATAAAAAACAAAATGTGGAGCTTTAATATCTACTTTACCTGGAGTGAGCTTAATTGGCTCTTTCTTAGCCTTCTCTACCTCTTCTTTAGTAACACCGGTTTTATCTTTATACTTAAGCATAAGGTCTAAAACTTGATTCCTACGCTTTATCACGGGTTCTACATTTCCGCTCTTTAGCCACTGCAGATACTTAGATGGGGCTTGAATTATTCCTGCCAGAAATGCGCTCTCAGCTAGTGTAAGATCCTTTACGTCTTTGTTAAAGTAAGCCTTAGCTGCGGCTTGAAAACCATAATTTACGCCTCCTAAGGGGACCTCGTTAAGATAAAGCTCTAAAATCTGATCTTTGGTCAACTTCTTATCTAGCTGAATGCTAATAAGGATCTCCTTTAGCTTTCTCACATAGCTTCTTTTAAAAGCCTCCTGACCTAACAAATCAACCAAAATCGTATTTCTTACAAGTTGCTGATCTATAGTGCTGGCTCCTGCCAACTTGGGCTGCCTACCCGTAAGCTTTCGATAAATTACCCCTAAGATGCTCTGTATATCAAACCCTTTATGCTCATAAAAGGTTATGTCCTCTGCAGCAAGTACTGCCCACTTGGTATGATTCGGGATCCTTGAGAGGGGAACAAATTCTCGATTAACATCACCATATACCACATAAAGAAGCCTACCTTTCCTATCGTAAAGCTTCGTACTGAGTTCAAATCTTCTCTTAGAAAGCTGGCCAGGATCGGGCAAACTCGCATTAATCTTCCCTATATATCCCATCAGAAGCACGGCGCCTATGACTCCGCTTACAAAAAGTAAGCCTACAAAAAAGCCAATAATACCTAAGATTATCTGCTTTATTCTACGTCTGCGGGCCTGCTTATAGGCACTGTAGCGACGCTTTCTTGATCTGAACTCTGTAAAAGATATTGCCTGTCCAGCTTTAAATTTCATATAATAAACAACGAGCTTTATCTAAGCTAGTCACACTTAATTTTAACAGATGATGCAAAGGTTTAGTATCAAGCACCTCAAAAAAGCAGCCTTTAAACCACTTCACTTCTGCCGTAGGATTATCAAAAGATACATTTTTAAAGCCATTGTATGGTTTCTTTTAGGTTTGGTTATACTATCACTTGTAATTCTACCCTTACTTGCCACGATCTTAAGATAAGCCATGGATCTTAACTCTTACGTTCAGGAAGTCCCTTACATAGGGGAAAAAACCGCAAAACTATTGAAAGAAAAAGGTATCCTCACCATAAAAGATCTCTGGAACCACTTCCCTTACCGATATGAGGACACATCAAGGATCTTCAAGGTACACGAAGCTTTAAACTTGCTTACAAATTACGAATTCCTATCTCCTAAGTCGCTTCCTAAAATCACTATTGAAGGCAGAATATCCCAGCTACAAAAAGTAGCAACCCGAAAGAAGCTTACCTTAATCGTAGCCACGATTGAAGATTCCAAAACTTCAGATAAAGTCTACGCAATTTGGTTTAATCAAACTTACTTACTAAATACTCTAAAAATAAAAAACAGATACGTATTTTACGGAAAACCCGAAAAAAAGGGTTCTTCTTACCAACTTATTAACCCAGAATTTGAAAAGTACTCCCCAAACCTTACCCATCTTGGTAGGATCACGCCTGTCTATCCTCGCATAAAATCATACACCACGAAATTCCACAGAAGGGTAATGTTAAAGATAAGGCCCACGTATATTCAATTTAAAGAGTACCTACCCTGGGAGATTCTAAAGCAACACGACCTTGTACCTATAAACGCAGCATATCTAAAACTACACTTCCCGGCCAAAAAGCAGGATATTAGCGAAGGTTATGAACGTTTAAGTATCCAAGAGATCTTAGAACTTATCTCTGCGGCTCCAAAGCCTAAACATATAACTCCTCTTAAGCTAAAAAAACTTAAAGATCCAGATAAGTACCTTCCCTTCTCTTTAACCAATGATCAGCGAAAGGCTTATATTTCACTGATAAATGGTATAAATCAAGGGCTCTCAGAGATATTCCTTTACGGCGATGTTGGAACCGGGAAAACAGCAGTCGCCTTTCTCACAGCCCTAACATTCGCGGAGAAAGGATACAGCTCTGTGCTTATGGCTCCAACCAGCGTACTGGCCTATCAACACCACCAAACGATAAGCAAATGGCTTAAGAAATTAAAGTCAGATATTGACGTGGAACTTGTAACCCAGAAGACCAAAACAAAGCTCTTTACCCTTAAAAAGCCAACAATACTTATCGGAACCCATGCGCTGCTTTTTAGAAAATTCGAAGACAGGAAAGCACCAATAAAATTCGTCACAGTAGATGAGCAACACAGATTCGGTAC
>WFZK01000026.1 GCA_015489595.1 Candidatus Dojkabacteria bacterium
ACATTCTATATGCGTGAAGTTTTTTCAATACGTATGCATTGTTAGAGAATTTTTCGTATAATATTCTGAATTTGTATTCTTTCATGTGTGGTTCCCCTAACAATTTATCTCCTTAAATTATTGTAGCGGGAGCCACACCTATTTTTTATTTTGTCTCAACTCTTTTTGGACCGGTACATCGGACTCAAAGGCTAATACAGACTTTAAACACCCCATCAAATTTTGATAATAAATCCCTCCTTTCTCTTTCGGGGCTGGGGCAAAAATCGACTATTTTCGATTTTTGCCCCAGCCCCGAAGCTTATAATTCTTCCGGCCGTCTTACATTTCCCCCTTGTTGGCGAACAATTTTTCGCTACCCAACGTAAGGCAAGTTACTTTAGAGGGTGCGGGGCAAAAATGTGTCATTGCTACATTTTGCCCCGCACCCTTTCACCCATTGACTGGAATTATACCTACTAGTACAATCTCAGCATATGAAACTAGAATCTTTTAAAAAAGCCACGCCTAAAAAAACCCTCATTTCGATAATAGCATTTGCCATCCTTACGCTGATTCTCGTTTCGTCAGCAATCAAAAAACGCCCACCTTCCCCAACGCACTCCGTCCAAGTCCGTACAAACTCACAACAAACACCCAAAAACATACCCTATTTTAGCAGACAGGCTCTCACTAAGAAATTATCAGAAAAATCCAAAATTAAATCTAACAAGCTGGTTTATGATCTTACAAAGATCAGCCGAGACGAGAACGCCATCTTTCTATACGGCGGCCTGGGAGAAAAAGGGAATCCGGGAGGCAAACATTTCTTTGTAAAAATCACCAAAGACCCAGAAGAGATTAAGGTAATCTACATAGGCGAGCAACCGCCTAAGTGCAGCCTTCTTGACTCCCAAGGCTTCCCAGGAAGCTGGCACAACCTTTGCAGAAAAGATGAGTAATATAGCCACCTAAAACCACCAACACTACCTAAGAACGACTGGCCTTACCAGCCTAAAATAATCCTTAAGCCTCATCGCTATTGAAAAACTCCTATCCCCTGCATTAAAAACTATCTTCTCGTTATCTAACAAACTTTTATCCACATAGACCTTTAACCCAAACAGATTACCAAAAGGAGGAATACCTCCAGGCAAGACACCATTTGTAATCTCTGCAACTTCTTCAGGGGTGGCGAATCTAAAGTTTTTTATCCCAAGGCGAGCCTTTAGCAGACTCTTATCGATCTTGGCATCGCCAGCAAGCACATACATGATAAATTCGCTCCGAGTCTTACTGTAATAAACCTTCAAGATCAAAGCTTTCGCGCCTTGATGCAAACTGTAGCCAGGGCGTACGTCAGCTGCCTCCTGACTGGTCCTTACGGGTTTGTGACGGAAGGTCTGATACCAAAGGTTATTTTTATCTAGAAGCTCTAAGATCCTCTGCGTAACAGGATTTAATTTTGTCATAGCTATCATCACATAATAATCTTATGCTGCTTAGGCGACCATGCTGGCGTACACACCATAAACAGCATCATATTACCTTGCCAAAAATATTTCTCATTAGGCTCAATAAGAACAACGTCGCCCTCCTCCAAACTATATTTTTTGCCTTTGACTACGAGTATTCCTTCACCTTTAACCACATAAGCTAGCTCTTTACACTCTAAATTTACTGCCAGCCCCTTCTCTGGGTATCGGCCAGATAGCTCAATTATGGTACCGTTGATATCCTTATCGTGCAAAGGATACTCTATTGCAACACATGTCTTGCTGTTCTCAAACCTCCTACTTTGTTTGGACTTGAGCATTTTCATTAAGCTATTATAAACAAATCAAGGCGGAGTGGCATAGCCCCGCCCCCGCCGAACAAAGAATACCTGTCTGTCGCAAAAGATGAATCAATACCTCCTGGAAAACTTCAAAGTCACACAGGCTGCCAACTGCCTACAAATACACCCTTACCCAAACTCCTACCAATACCCCAAACATAACTAATATCCACTGAAGAAGCCACGCTCTCATTGTCACCTTTGCATCTGGCCAGCCTATATGCTGGAAATAATGATGAATCGGCGCTATAGGAAACAGCCTTTTGCGTCTTAGCTTAAAGCTTAAAATCTGTAAAAAGCTTGTAGCTGTATCTAAAAAGTACAAAAGCATAAAGAAAAACCAGGCCTCAACTGTGTCTGTATAAAGAGCCATAAGTAAAAAAAGCGCTCCCATAGGCATAGCCCCAGGGCTTCCCATAAAGACCCTGGCTGGCGGAATATTAAAGTACAGATAGACCGCCAGGACTCCCATTACAACCGCTATCATCGAAGACAGAGAGTGCATTTTGTATATTAAAAAGCTATTCGGAAAAGCAAAGTTTAAAAACACGAAGCCTAAAAAAGTGAGCATAAAAAGTCCAGTGGATAAACCATCCACTCCGTCAACAAGCTCAGTAGCATAAGAGCTAGCAAGTAAGAAAAGAGCCAGCACAGGAAACATCACGCCTGTTAAAGGCCAGTTGTGCCCCAAAATTCTTACATGAGTTACCCCAAGAAAATGCACAGCAACATAAGCTACAAACAGAAAAAGCGCATACATTATAGTCAGTTTCCCCATCCTATACCAAAAAGTCTCGCTTATCATCCGGTATTTCTCGGTCCTCTTTATAAAAAACTGAGTAAAAACTTCATCCACAAAACCATAGAGACCGATTAAGAAAAATATTAAAGCCATAGCACGAGAAAACGGCGTGTGGAAAAATAAAAGCCAAATTACAGGAACTGTAAGCCAGATTAAGATCCCACCTAAACTTGGGGTGCCGATTTTGGCCCGTTCTTTGTTGATCTTGTAAAAGATTGCATTTATACCCTTGATCTTTTTGTGATTTGCAATCATCTTAAGCTTATAAAGCAGATCTATAAGGGGAACCACCCACACAGCTGCTGCAATAAAACCAATAAAAAAGTACTTTGCGAAGTTAAAGATGGCTACAGCCGAGTTCACAGATGATTATAGCCACATCTTTTAGTATAATTCAACTACATGGAAAAGATTCCCCTGCTAAAGAGACTTCTTGCACGGCTCAAACTTATAAAACTGCCGAAAAAACTTCCCCGCCCACTTAAAAGGCCGCTTGTCCTCCGGCAGAAGCCTAAAAACTATTCCCTCGAGCTAAAAAAACTTCTTAAGCAAAAGAAACTTAAAATCACGGCTCTTATTCCAGCCTACAATGAGGAGCCACGAATAAAGAGGGTCCTTGAAACTGTATGCAGCTATCCATACTTTACCGAGGTGATAGTAGTAAACGACGGTAGCACAGACAACACCAAGGCAGTCGTAGAATCCTTTGGATGCGAAAAGCTTAAGCTTATAAATCTACCTAAAAACATGGGCAAGACCGATGCAGTGCTTGCCGGTATGAAACAGGCTCGCGGCGACATCGTTGTTATGATTGACGCAGACCTTGTTAACCTCCACCACTCCTATCTAGACAAGCTTATCTATCTTGTAGCTAGCAGAGAGTACGACATGACCATATTAGACAGATCCGGCGACAGGCTAAGCCCCTTCGGCCTTGCCGGAATAGCAAGACTTATGGGCGGAGAAAGAGCTTTCTGGAGAAAGGACTTTCTTAAGCTAAATCTAAAGGGAATTAAAAATTACTCTCTTGAGGGTGCGATGAATATGGAGTATTTAAAGCGTGGGAAAAAGGTAAGAACAGTACTTGCCCCAGACCTTACAGGAGAATGGCAGCTTTTCAAATGGGGAATAGCTACAGGTGTTAAGCGATATCTTAAGGAATTTTGGGAAGTCTACAAGGCTACAGGAGTGCGCAATTATTATGTCCAGCTTACCGAGGTGGCGGATGATCCAATTGCCGAGCTTTATACCTTAATGGACAAGACAAGAAAGAACAAAGTCGCCAGAGAACTCCTAAGGCTTGGTATATTAGCTGCGACTACGGTGGCCTCTCTAGGGGTGATAGGGTATCTTATACTTCATCATACAAAAAAACGTGTACGCAAGTCTATTCAAAAAATTAGTGGTCCTGAGTAGATAATCTGGCCGGCGGGGCGTGGGCAAAAATTTTTGCCCACGCCCCGCCTCGCTCGAAAAATTCCTACCGTATGCGGTATAATATCCTATGGATTTTTCAAAATTTTGGGAAAAGGAATCTAACCGCCTTATCAAAGAGCTCAGCGACTTTCTAAGAATAAAATCAATCAGCACAGACCTCAACTACGCCACTGAGATGCAAAAAGCTCAAAAGTGGCTTATTACCAAATTAGAATCACTCGGTTTTAAAACCAAGCTACTGTTACCCCCCAATCCAAGCAAAGGCACACATGCAAATCCTGTAATTTGGGCGGAATATACAACAGACCCTAAAGCTGAAACTATTATGATCTACGGGCATTACGATGTCCAACCCGCGGACCCCGAAGAAAAATGGAAAACCCCTCCCTTTGAACCCACAATAAAAGACGGCAAGATTTATGCCCGAGGAGCCAATGACAATAAAGGCCAGATATTTGCTAACATTATTGCAGCCGAGTATTACGTCAAGTATTCAAAGAAGAAAAAATTCAACCTCAAATTCTTCATAGAAGGAGAAGAGGAAACAGATGGAGTCACTACAGATGAGGTAATCTTATCGAGACAGTTCGACAAGGAGTTAAAAACCACGTATTTCTGGATCTCTGACGGCCCGTGGATCGCCAAGGATAAACCTACTATAGTATACGCATTAAGAGGGCTAGTCTACTATGACCTAAAGATGCAAACAGGCAAAAAAGACGTGCATTCAGGGATCTACGGCAATACAATAATGAATCCTGGGAATTTAGCAGGCTATGTTATCTTTAAGCTAAAGGATATTTTAAGAAACCGAATCCGGATACCAAAACTGTACAAAAAGGTACGCAGACCAAGCAAATATGAGCTTGATCTTGTATCCAAAGCCAGCCCGACATGGGAGGAGGTCCTTTCTGAATCCGAGGCTTATGTTGCTACCCCGTACAAAGACTTCCCGCCGCTTTCTCTAACAGGACTCATGCCCAGCCTAGATGTGCATGGAATAAACACTGGATATACCCAACCTGGTGGTATAAAAACCGTAATTCCACATGAGGCAACCATTAAGTTTTCAATAAGGCTAGTGCCATACCTTTCTCCCGACGAAGTAACAACGCTGCTTGAAAAATATCTTGAGCAAATTATTCCAAAAGGCGTAAAGTGGGAACTTATTAAGCTTGGAAGCGCTGAGCCTTTTATAATGGATCCTAAAGACCCTGCGGTAGAAAAACTTTTAAAGGTGATGTCTGATGCTTTTGGTAAGCCTGCCGTGTTGGTACCAGAAGGGGGATCTATTGGTCTAGTAAACACCATGGCCAAAACATACAATCCTAAGATACTAATGCCAAACTATGGACTCCCAGATGATGGTCTTCATGCTCCAAACGAAAAGTTTGACATTAAGCAGCTAAGAGACGGGGCAAAGTGCTTGGTAGGATTTCTGGAGAGGTAGGAAAGCCAATCAGTTATCCTGACTATCCCCCCTATCCTCAGGAAAGGTAGCAAGTTTCATTAATTTAAGGCCCTCTGATATCAAAAACCTCAAGGCCCCGAATCCTTCTCCTTGTCTAGCCAGCCTCTCTATGAAGCCAGACATCGACTCTTCGATTAATCTTCGCTGCGTGGCGAACTCCTCTGGCTTCAAGCCTTCCTGCAGTATCTTCTCTACCCCACTCTTGTTTTTCATAAGGGATCTGATAAATTCCCACAGACCCCATTTTCCTAGGCCAATATCTCGCCTACGAATAACTTCTGTGAGAATTAACCTACCATACGTTCTTTTCCAAGATAGAGGAAGGGACAACCTCCCCTTGCTGGTTAGCCACAAAGAGAGCCACCAGCCCAACAGTATCCCTCTTAGAACACTCCATTGAGAATCGTCCAAATTCAATTCTCCTATCACGGCATCAACCCAAAATAGGTAATCCAATACTACCCTATTCAACTTCACCACTTTTTCTTTTATCATGTTGGACCAAACCTTCTTAGGAACTCCACACTGCTCCGAATTCGAGTAAAACATTACTAATCGTTCTAGAGTAGCCCAATTACGCCGAACCTCCTCCTTAGAATGTTCGGGAGCTTCTAGTCTCCTATTAAATCTAAACCACCTCACAAGCTCCTGGATTGCCTTCTGAGCTTCCAGATGAACATTGATCCTATCCTGTACCCCCCCTGAGGCACCTAGGGGAGGCGAGTCTCCTGATGATACTAAACCTAATAAACCAGCATAAACAACCAAAGCTTCTGCCGGCCCATCAAAACCTCTTACGTCTGCTTGCCTAGAAGCCTCCGCCCCAACGCTAGCTGTATTCTTTTTGCTCATTCTCTCCCCCAAACAGCTTAGATCCCCAACCTTTCCAAGGTTTATCTTTCCCTTTTAAAAGCTTATGAAGTTTATCTGGCAAGGTCTGTTGGCCGCTTTTCTTGTCTTTAAAATCATGATCATATTTATATCCCTTACCATACCCTAGCTTTTTAAGCAGATCTACAGGAGCATTTCTAAAGTGCAATGGGACTGGTAAGTTACCATATTTTCTGACAAGATACTTGGTAAAAACTTCCATGTCAAAAGCACTATTATCCTTCGGAGCTTCTGCCAAATACATAGCTGTCTGAATAAGAAAGATGGCACACTCAGGCATACCTACTCGCTCACAAGCATCATAGGCGGCAAGGGCTAAAAGCAAAGCCGCGGGCTTAGCATTCCCTACATCTTCGCTTGCAAATCTTAAAAGCCTTCGGGCGATGTAAAGCGGATCCTCCCCGGCTTCTAGCATTCGCATTATGTAATAACTCGCTGCTAAAGGATCACTTGCTCTTAGGCTTTTATGCACGGCAGATATAAGATTGTAATGATTTTCTCCCCCTCTATCGTATCTTAGCTTCTGAGCAAGGACTTGAGAAATGAGCTTAGGGGTCATCTCAATATCCTTACCGTACGCATTGAGTACAAACTCTAAAACATTCAAAGCCACTCTTACATCACCATCTGCATACTCAGCCATGACAGAAGCTGCCTTGTCAGACAATTTAACCCCCTCTTTTTTGGCCACTTCTTGTAAACGTTTCTTTATCTGGCCAGCTGGCAAAGGCTTAAAAACAAAAACATGACACCTAGACAACAAAGGCGAAATAACAGTAAAACCCGGATTCTCTGTGGTGGCACCAATCAAAGTTATTAGGCCACTTTCTACGAATGGTAAAAGAGCATCTTGTTGAGCCTTACTCCACCTATGAATCTCGTCGATAAAAAGCACAGATCTTTTGCCTTGAGCTTTTAGCTTCTGGGCCTGCTGCAAAATCTTTTTAAGCTTGGCTTTGCCGTCCATCACGGCAGAAAGTGTAAAGAATTCATAATTTAATGTTTTAGCTAAGATATAAGCTAAGGTAGTTTTACCAACGCCTGGAGGACCCCAGAATATCATCGAAGGGATGTAGCCTTCTTCTATAAAACGCCTAATTGGGCCACTTCGCCCAACCAAATGTTCTTGACCAATAAATTCATCAAGGCTGTTAGGTCTGTATCTCCAAGCCAACGGCTCCATGCTGGATTATACACTCTGAGGGAGGGGGTAAGGAGAACTTCTCCTGGAAGTGGGGCAACTAAGAATCGTTCGCCCACGGCTCCTTTCTCAGCGCACTCCTGATATAATCCCAAATGCCTAAATCCTCTTCTGCTGCGGCTTCCCCAGCTGTTTACTTCATAGGCATCGGAGGAACCGGAATGTCAGCCCTTGCCGGGATATTTGCCTCCATTGGAATCAGGGTCTGCGGCAGCGATGTTACTGATAAGCCGATTTTAAAATTACTAGCCAAACGGCAAGTCAAAATATTTTTATCGCAGAATAGCTTAAATATTCAAAGATGCAAACCAATAAAATTTGCAGTAGCTACAACAGCAATTCCAAAAGATAATCCCGAACTTAAAGCGCTCCGAAAGCTGAATATTCCGATTCTATCGTACGGGCAAGCCCTCGGGCTAGTCACAAGGTTTTTCAAAACCGTTGGAATCGCAGGAACCCACGGCAAAACCACAACCACTTCGATGATCTCGCAGACCTTGCTTGATTCACAAACTCCTTTTATGGCCCTCATTGGAAGCGAATTTGCGCCTTTTAAAGGGCTTAATTTTCACATCCCCGGCCAAATGCTTAGTACTCTTAAAAACCAGATTCTTTCTATTAAGCTAAAAAAGGCTGCGTACAAGCCAACAGCCTTGCTAGATAATCTACTGCAAGATCAGCTTAACATTAAGCCATATCCTCTCTGGTTTGTAATTGAGGCCGACGAGTACAAGTACTCATTCCTTAACCACAGATTCGAATACCTGGCCCTAGTTGGAATAGACTACGACCACCACGACTTCTACAAAACCCACCATCAATATTTAACTGCTTTTGCACGGGCGATGGCCAACACCAGCACTGCTGTATTTGTCAACCTGAAAGATCCACTACACCAAAAAATACTCAAGATAGCTCGCATAATTTTAAAACCGCCGACAAGGCAAAACCAACTTCCTACTCGCGTCGACTCCCACACGCAAAAAACTGACCCTAGCGACGCCACAGTCCCATCCTCTAACTTAACGCTAAGCTCCAATGGTCCTCATGTAATCGACTGGAGCAAGAATATTCAAACTGTCAAACACACAAAGCTCTGGCTCCCCACAGAATTTATGATACAAGATGCCGCGGTTGCCTATACTGTAGCGCAGCAGCTTAAAATCCCTGAAACAACAATCAAAACCGCCCTTACAAATTTCCGCGGAGCTCAAAGGCGCTTTGAAATCTTAGGCCACATCAGGCTGACGCGGAAAAACAATCCTCTTGTAATCTCAGATTATGCTCACAACCCTAAGAAGGTAAAATACGCCATTTTAGCGCTTAAGACTTACATTGAAAAACACTACAACAAAAAGCATGCGAAAATTCTTATCATTTTCCAGCCGCATCAATATTTTAGACTTTATAAGCTAAGAAAAGAATTTATTAAAAACCTCGCAAGTGCCGTCCACCAGCTTTTAAGCCACAGCGTAAGGCTCTGGATCACCGACGTATTCGCAGCCAGGAGCCCCAAAAGTCACAGAAAACTTATCAACTCCGAAAAATTCGCAAGAAAACTAAGGATTGCCCTCTTGCCCGCAAAAGTTGAAGTAACCTACTCCAAAGACCTAGAATATACCCGACAAAAACTTCTAAAAACACAAGCTGATATAGTAATGCTTATAAGTGCAGGAGACCTGCCTAAAATTCTAGGGGGAGAGGCGAAAATCGGAAAAATCGATTTTCGCCTCTCCCCCCCTTAAATCACCATCCCTCTGGCCATTTTAAATCATCCTGCTGGCAGGCAATCCTCCGCTACCATAAAGACAAAACCACCTAAAATTCCGCAAGCAATTTTGAAACAGATCTTCCCTTTACCTCAAGCCCTGCCTTTTTCTTAACCAGAGGATACTCCTCATAAATTGAAGGAGCCTGTACATGATAGAAGATTCCAATTGGCACCTTATCTTTCTCTTCTGCCCTCTGATACGCCGCCTGTTTATCCGTAGGATCATGCCCTGCTTCATCAAGCTTATAAACCCGCTCTCTGTAATACTCCAGAGTATTTAGATGATTCCAGGTTACACAATTTTGTAGTATATCTACGATCGCAAAGCCCTTATGCTTTATAGCCGCTTTTATGAGCTCTTTAAGATATGCTGGATCACCGGTCCATCCTCTGGCCACAAAAGTAGCTCCAGCTGCAATAGAAACAGCAACAGGGTTTAAAGGATAGAAGGGAGTCCCATAGGGATACGATTTTGTAGCATAATTGTGCTCAGTGGTAGGGGCAGTCTGGCCTGTGGTTAGTGCATAGATCTGATTGTTAGAAACCAACACCACTATATCTTCGTTCCTCTGGGCTGCAGCAATCCAGTGGGCCGCCCCTTCCCAGTACATTCCTCCATCCCCGATTAAAGCTATAACTGTTAGATCCGGATTGATGTATTTTACTCCTATTGCAGGCAAAATTGCCCTGCCATGTAAAACCTTAAAGTTATAGCCTAAAATTTTATCAGCGCCATTGCCAGCACAGCCAATATCAAATGTCATAACCACCTGATGAGGGGGAATTCCAAGCTCAGTGAGAGCTCCCTTAAGGCTTGCATGAATAACAAAGTTGCCACACCCGGGACACCAGGTAGGTGTAATAGGAGAGTTGTACTGCATATTACATGATATAACAAAAGATAGCCCTCCTCAAGGGGGGCAGGTGCTCTAACCAAAATCGATCTTACCCCCTTAAATTCGCTCTAGCCTAGCCACAACTAACTTATAAATCTTCTCAGCGATCTCTTCTATAGGCAAAAGCTTGCCGTCTTTTACACACTGCACAAGCTCCCAACCCTCATAGGATGCCATAAATTCAACTGCGTTTCTGTGCGTCTGCACAAGAAGCTCTAAACTTCTCTCGTGCAGATCGTTTTTACCCTTTGCATACTTTTTCTCTTTTTTAGCCTTTCTTACCATCTCTATAGCAACTTCAGCGGGTACATCAAGATAAATCACCATATCAGGCCGCGGGATTTTAAATACTTCATACTCAAGTTTATCTAGCCATTTTATAAACTTCTCCCTCTTGCGTTTATCGTGAATTTTCCCGGCTTGAAACAATTGATTAGACGTAGCATACCTATCTGCAATCACTATGTAGCCTGCCTTAAGCCAAGACTCAATCTTGTCCTTAGACTCCCACCTATCGGCAGCATAAATAACAGAAGCTATATGAGGATCCACTGCGATCCAATCCCCAAACCTTCCTGCTAAAGCATCTCCTACTAGCTTCCCAAAAAAGTTATTGTAATACTGAGGAAAATCTATAAGGGCCACCTGATAACCATCATGCTTTAGCCTTTTCGCAAGCTCTTTTTGCTGAGTAGCTTTCCCGCTTCCATCTAGACCCTCTATTACAATAAGCTTGCCTTTATACATAACAAGCCCTATAAGTCGAACCCAATTTATCCTAGCTTAATTTCATCAATAAAAAACGGTTCGCCATCGAACTTTAAAAACGTCTTTACCACTTTAAGCCCCATCTTCTCAAGATCTGCCTTAAGCTGAGCCGTGCTGTTGTTTTCAATAAGATATATCTCTGAGAATCGCGAGAGCCGCTTTGCTATCCTTGAATAATCAAGCGGATACATATAAGCAAAATGTACTGCTGCCCAAGGCTTTCCTGTCTGTTCAGTGAGCCTTTCAGCCAAATAAATAGCAGGCCATTTCATGCTCCCCCATGCTACAACAGCTCTTTTAGCCTGCTTTTTGCCATAAATCGCAAGCCCCGGAAGGGATCTTGCTATGTGTTTAAGCTTAATAAGCCTCTTACTTTGCATTAGAGGCCTAATTGGATCGCTCTCTATAGAGTTACCATATTCATCGTGATCATCGCTGTTTACTACATGCAAACCGCCAGGAGTGCCAGGCAGAGTCCTGTAACTTACTCCAAGCTTATCAAATTTATAACGCAAAAAATTCCCTTTAACCTTCCTTAATATCTTGCCTCGATCAACCCGAATTTTTACCCCATTTAGCTTATCATAAGCTACACTAAAGAAACTCTCGCTTAAGTACTTGTCGCTTAAGAATATCACCGGAACTTGCCAGACTTCAGCTAGATTTAAGGCATGCTGGATCATCTCATAAGCCTCTAGAGGATCACCTGGAGCTATAACTATCCGCGGGAACTCTCCATGACCAATGTTTTTAGCAAGGTTAAGATCGCTCTGCTCTGTCCAGGTAGGAAGGCCGGTACCAGGGCCAACTCTTTGAGCATCTACTATTACTAAAGGTACCTCAGTAACCCCAAGCATACTAATGAATTCACCCATAAGATCAAGTCCCCCACCAGAGGTCCCTACCATTGCGCGCGCTCCTGCAAAACTCGCTCCTGCTGCCACACCTATAGCCTCAATCTCTGTTGAAGCTTGTCGAACGATTACTCCATTATCCGGACCATGCTTTGCTAAAAAATGCAAAATATTCGTAGAGGGAGTCATGGGATAAGCGCTGTAAAACGTACCCCCCGCTTTAATAAAACCTAGAGCGATCGCCTCATTTCCTGAAATTACAAGATTGCGGTTTTTAGATCGGGGTTTAGGCAAATCAAAACGGTCGTCAAGACTATCCTTTACACTCGCTGCTCCTAGCTTAAAAGCTTGAATATTTTGAGATACTACTTTTTCTCCTTTGCTAGCAAAAAATTTCCTAAGAGTTTTCTCTACGCCAGAGAGATCAAGCCCTAAAATAGTAAACACAGCGCCGATAAAAAAAACATTCTGAGTTATCGTAGGAAGCCCCTTTTCTTTAAGCATACTAAACACATTTATGCCTATATTCTTGCTTCCTAAGCGAGAAGGAATAAGACCAACGCTCTCAGCATTAAAAACCACTAGGCTTCTTCTAGCCAACAGATGCTTGTAAGTATCGTAAGCATCACGCGTAAGAGGGACAAATATCTCAAACTTAGAAAACGTTGCATTTATAGGCTTTGTACTGACTGTAAGCTGATAAAAGTTCTCACCGCCACGGATAAGGGAGGGATAACCCATATAACCAAAGGTATGGTAGCCCATGTCTCTGAGGGCCTTTTGCATTAAAAGACCGATGCTTTTTGCACCATATCCCGCTGGACCTGCAATGCGGATAGTAACGGTTGGCATATAAACATTATACTACGGAAAGTCAAAGCGGCAAGGTGGTTAGGGGGCGGGGCAAAACGTAAGAACATCTCATACCGAAAGGGAACGAAAAAGCTGCATTTCAGTGCCCACCAGACACGAAATGTCACCTTCTGCTATGGAGTGCCATTCCAAAAAAGTCAATACTTTTTTGGAGTGACAGTCTAAAAAAGTTAGGTATCCTCAACCACTTCCTCTTCAATGCGGAACTCTTTAAATCCACTGGCCTTTCTAGCTCCCCAACCCCTCTATAAATTCTCTGTACTTTTTTACTCCTCTTTCCCAGATCTGAGGTTTCGTAATGTCTATCCCCACCTTTGAAAATATATTCTCAACCCAATCGCTGCCGCCGGCTGAAAGTATCCTTTTGTACTTCTTAATCGCCTCTTTTTTATCGCCTCTAAAGAACTCCTCTAATAGGGCGTCAGCTAGAATCGTTCCAAAAGCATAGGTGTAAACATAAAAGAAGCTCCTAATATGCGGCCAGTAAACCCACCAAAAACCATGACGCGGGTAAAAAGCAACAGAGTCTCCCATATATTGCTGCATATGCTTTATAAATAGCTTATTAATCTGGCCAGTATCTAAATATCCCTTATCCCTGAAAAGGCTATGTAGCTCAAGCTCAAAGTTGTAAAGGGCTATTTGCCTAAAAACCGAACTTACAATATCCCCCGCCTTAATCCACGCCAAAGCGTCCTTTGCCTTTTTGTGCTTTCTTAAATAAAAGCCCCTTATCAGACCTTCCATGAATGTACTTGCAAACTCTGCCACAGCCAGAGAATAGTGAATATAGTGAGCAGGTTGATTTTCTTTAGCTAAGAATCCGTGCAACGCATGCCCAAATTCGTGAGCCAGCGTGAACATATCGCTTAGGTTGCCAGTCCAATTAAGCAAGATAAAAATCGGCAGATTCTTTGAAAACGAAACGTTGTACCCTCCACCTCTTTTGCCTTTTTTAGGATAAACGTCGATCTTTCCGTCTAACATAATATCAAAATACTCCAAAAGCTCTAAGTCAAGCTCTTTTAACACTTCTCTAATAAAATCAACAGCGTCTGCATAGTCGAGCCTCTTTCGGTAAGAACTTTTAGGTTTTACTGCTCTTTGAGCGTAGGTTATCTTCTCCACACCTAGAGTTTTACAAAGCTTGCGATAATAAAGCTGAGAGACGTCAAAATTATCAGAAACCACTCTAAGCATTGCATCCACAGATTCGGGTCTTATCTGCGTGTTAATAATACGCTCTTGGTCTGGCCTTTTGTAGCCTCTAAGCCTATCTATCTTTGCCTTTGCCGATAACAAGGCGTTTAGCTCTTCTGTAGCCAAGAAACTTCTTTTCTTAAGGATCGTAGAAATCTTTCTGTCCACATAATCAACGTAATCCAGATCTTGAATGTGAATGTATTTAACTAGCTCGTTAAAAGCCACACGCTTTGTTTTCTTTGTGTGGAAATCTTTCACCACAGCAATCGAGTTTGCAAGTGCTTTTGTTCTCGCATCTTTCCAGCGCCTAAACAACTCAGGGGTGAAAATAGCAAGAATCTTCTCTGCTTCCTCAGGCAGCAGATATTTACCTGATTCGAATAGATACTCTAGCAGGAACCGGAACCTTTTAAACCGTGGATCTTTTAAAGCCTTTTTTAGCTTAGTATAAGCCCTACTTATTCGTACCATAAAGACATCAATTTCCGCCCAATCTTCGTAAAGTGCATCTAAAACCTTTGTTTTTAAGGCCAGCGCCTTTGTGTCATCAAGATGTGTGTCTACATACAAGAAAAGATACGGATATACCGGACTGTAATCTTCATACTCTTCCATGAGCTTTTCATAATCGTTAAGAAAAGTGTATAGAACTTTGGGATTACTCAGATCTTTTTCTTTGTATTTTTGTATAAATTCCTTGTAGGCTTCTCTAACCCTCTTAAAATCTCTCATAAGCTTAGGATCTTTATAGGAGCTGTAGAAGAACCGCCCAAGATCCCAGGAGGTAGGGTATTTAGAAGCTGAAGAAGAGGTGGATACCATAGAGAATTATAGCAGGAGATCCAGGAGCCCACCGGAAGCCTTACCTATTTTTGTGCCTCCATAAAACACATATGCTATACTATATTATAAGTTCAAACCCGTAAGGATGAACCGTGGTGCTATACCTCACTACCAAGGAGTGGAGCCAACGCCTTACGTGCCATCTTCTGTAGAACGAACTCCTCTTCCTGGTCTTGATGACCTCCCATCGCGCCAACTACCTAGTGTTATAAAATACGGAGAGATCGAACAGTTGCTGCCCCAAACCCCGCGCGTTGCTGAATTTTTAGAGGCCATTTTTAACATTTAAGGGTTTAGAGAAAAACCAACACAGGAGAAAAAAGAAAAAAGCAGTCAACGGAAGGCCGCAGCTCCCGAACCTGAGAGTACAGACCAAGGCAAGCCGGGAAGTGTTAGACTTAGAATAGCTCAATTCTTCGGTGAAATCCACAATCCGGATAGGCTCTCCCCTAGCAATAAGACGTCATACTTAAAAGATTTTTTTACAAAGGTCCATAGAAATGGGGAAATTGGCACACTTTCCCCCGAAGACAGAGAGAACCCCCACATAGTCGAAGACCTATGGCATAGAGCAATCGCTGCTACTTTCTTCGCATTCGCACTGCTGGGGAGTTCAAGGGTAGAGGAAAGGAGAGGGCAAGAGGATCCAAAAATCAGAATGTTAGCACTAGCAGTACAAGCCCTCCTCGTGGAGAATGATCGAAGAATTCTCTCCTACTTATCTGAAGGAATAATCCAACTCGAACATATAGAGCCCGATCTTGCGGCAGAAATAAGAAACTGGAGCTCCTCCCTAAGAGCAGTCGCAAAATACGCCCTTGCCATCGGAGCTGCAGACACCATGCTTTACCCTCAAGATCCTATACACACACTTATTGGCAAAAGAGACCTACAAACTGTTGAAGCCAATCTCACTAACTATATCCAACGAGTCCTAGAGTTAATGAGAACAGAAACTGTCCCCCAGAAAGCAGCTGAGTTGCTCAGAAAGGCCTATGAGGATCGCTCAGGAAGGGCCTTCTCTGATAGAGGGCTCTTCTCCCTAGGGAATATTTAATACACCGGTATTAAATGTGCGTGTAAGTGTTGTACCAGTATGAGCTTCTCAGTATTAAAACTTACTCTAATCCCTCTATCTGGCTTAAACCGCTTAAGCAACTCCTGCCTGACCTTCTCTACAAAAACAAGATACCTTTTGATAAATTCCGCATCTTGAGTGGTCAGATCAGCAAAGTCTTTCACATGTTTTTTGGGTATAACCAAAGTATGCCCACGTGTGACAGGATTGGCATCAAAGAATGCCATAAACTCGTCATCTTCTAAGACTATATTCGCATGAATTTTATGCTCTGCTATCTGACAAAATATGCACTCAGCCATGCTTTTTTACTTTACATATTAGCTTATCCCGGCTCACACCGGTGAGCCATTACTCTCAGTTACTTAAATCTTGTATACCCTAAACCCTCTGGCTTTACCAGAAGTTCCAACCAAACCATTCTCTGCCAAAATTTTAATGTATCTTCTAACCGTTCTGTAAGGGATACCCGAGGCTTCTGCCAGCTGTTGCTGCGTATACTGCTTCCCTTTCCGTATAAATTTAAGAAGCTGTTTTGCCCTTCTTAAAGCTACACCAGCCTTTGAATCCTTAGGTTTGCGGCCCATTCTCCCTCTGCGTGAGTTGGCAGCCTTAACTGCGTTTTTCCTAACAGCGCGCCGGCCGGATTTAGGCTCTGCAGTTTTGTTTGTAACTTTAATCTCCTCTAGCTTAAAGATCAAATAACCTATACCTGCCACTAAGGCTAAAACCCCTAATGCCTCGCACCATTTACATCTAGCCATGATGATAAAGTCCCATTTTATTAAGTACCTCAAGCAGTTTAGGGTAAGAGAGCTCTCGCGCCCTCTCTGCTCCTTCATGTAGTATAGCATCAACTTGAGAGGGATCTGCTAAAAACTCTTTAGCCTTCCGTTGAATAGGCCTTAACACCTCAACTACTGCTTCGGCTACATCTTGCTTAAACCGGGCATAACTTACACCCTCATACTCCTCTTCTATCTGCTTAAGGGATTTGCCGGAAGCCGCACTTAAGATTGCCATAAGATTAGAGATGCCTGGCTTGTTTTGCTTATCAAACTTTATCTCATGCCCGCTGTCTGTGACTGCCTTTTTAAACTTCTGAACAATCACATCAATTGGATCAAGCATAAAAACGCAGCCTAAGGTGCTTTCCTCTGACTTGCTCATCTTACGGGTAGGAACCTGAAGATCCATTATCCGCGCGGTTGTTTTGTTTATTTTGTACTCTGGTACTTTAAAGGTATCTCCATACAGCTTATTAAATCTTTTCGCTATATCTCTTGTAAGCTCGACGTGCTGAACCTGATCTTCACCGACCGGGACTAAATCAGTATCGTAAATTAGTATATCTGCCGCCATTAAAACAGGATAGTTAAAAAGCCCCACACTTACGATATCTCCATAATTTTTTAGCTTCTGCCTTTTATCTTTAAACTGAGTCATTCGGGTAAGCCAACCGTACGGGGTAACGGTATCAAAAAGCCATGCTAAATAAGGATGGTCAGGATTGTCAGACTGTACAAAAACTATAGCCTTGTTGTAATCAATCCCGCTAGCAAAATACAAAGCTGCAAGCTCGTAGATTCTTTCCTTTAAGTACTGCGGATCTTGATATACTGTTATTGCGTGAAGATCCGCTATCATAACAATGACCTCGTCGTCTGTGGTATTTATAAATTCCACTAACTGCTTGATTGCTCCGAAATAATTACCTATGTGAAGCTCTCCAGATGGTTTTATACCCGACAGTACTCGCATATACTAAAAGTTTAAGTTATATAAAAAGCAAAATCAAACGGGAAAAGGCACTCACCAGAGAAGGTTTGCTCGAGTGCGGTAGGACATGGGAGATTATAGCACACACTAAAATTTAAGCTATCCAAAGCCCGACATCCACTTTATACAACTAGCGGCAGCTCGTCACGATGGTTATAAGCCCACACGGCCATAGCCGCGACCCTCTGCTCCACCGCCCGAGGGAACAAGTACTCTAAGTCTATATCCCCCCTTAGGGCCTTCTCAAGCAACTCTTCCAGCTCCCCTTCCATCCAAAGAGCTATTACCACAGCGCGCCTCCAATCTCGGTTCGAACTATCGACGGCATCTGGAGGCTGAAATCTTCTAAATAAGTCGAATGCGAGCCCAGATACGCGCTCTTTGTAAATTTCAACTCCTTCCCGACATGAGGTCCCTTGACTAAAAACTCCTCCTAAGTCCGCAGGGCAATTGTATTTGAGTCCATTCTCGGTATCTAATATCTCTATTAACCCCGTTGCCCCCTCTTCTCCAAGGGTCAACATGGCGCCTAAGGCTGCAACGGCCAGACGCTTAACAAACTTACGAGCATCTTCTCGAAGAAATGCTAAATTAGGAAGTTCCCTAGGGGAAAGCTTTAATACCCACCTTGCTAGGCTACGGAGAAACGCCTCACCGCCCCACCCCATAGAAAAAATCACATATCTTATAAGCGCCGATACCCCTTCACTATTAAAGGCACGAGTAAGAGGAGCTTCCTCACTAGATAACTCCCTATTAGCCCATGGGACTAATCCTAAAGCAGCATCTAAATAGTTTTCTAACAAGAAGAAAGGCCTCAGAACCTCCCTGCCAACGCGTGGGAATGGATGAATGTCTCTGAGTTGAGATCTTTTTTCACCAAGCTTGGCCAAGGGCTCTAAGGCAGCACGAAGCCTCCTAATAAAAAGCTCCACATCCTCTACAGTCAGAAAAGGGCTCCTTGCAGCCTGCACGTGATAAAACGCCTCGAGTATATGATTTATCACCTTATTTTTCCCCTTCTCGTCATCAATTAGCGACAGTAGCTCGAGAATTTCCTGAAGCTTCTTTGGCCAAGGGGTACTTGTTCCCTCTATTTCTAAAGCAACCGCTACGGAGAAAAGAGCAGTAACCCATGCTACTACCTTATCGGTAAAGTCCTTAATATCCTTAGAATCTCTTAGATTGGTGTTTCCTATAGCTTTGGCGATAAGTTCTTCTGGAGGCAACTCTAGCAAACCTTCTATATTACCCACAAACTGCCTATGCTCTTCGGGGGATAAAACCGAGGGGTCACTCTCTGGACGTAGATTCCCTTGTTCTGCACCCACAAAATACCTTAATAAGTCAAAAGCTTTTTCTCCTAAATTCCTTCTTACTTCTTCCAAAGACCCTACCAACTCTGGATCTAACGGCTGCAGAGATGGAAAGCCTACGTCAGGGCGCAACACAACTAACCTTGCCAACGGTCTCGGTACTTTCACCCACCTTACAGGGCTAGAAGGTTCGTCTTTTGCCTCCGAAGGAGTCCATGGCCCTCTTACTGCTACCCATCTAACCTGGCCAGCTTCGTCCTCCAAGTCTGGCTCCGGTGAGGGAAAGTCCTGCCGTAACGAATCTATTAACTCTAAGGGTTCCATCCACCTAAGGTCAGGACGTCGTACTTCTCCATGTAACGCTATCTCCGTCCGTTCTGCTGTCATATTTATATTATAGCAAAAAATTATAGGAATGGCTACTATAAGATTAAAGCACGAAACTATCGGACATAAAACATATTCTCTGCAACCTTCAGAATATCTACAAAGACCTATAACCTCACAACTTTAGTCTAGCATTCAAAATTTTTCTTCCACGTCATATTTCGCTGTCCGATCTTGATATGCAGGCTTTATCTTATAAACCGCAAACGGGGCAGGATCGTCTTTTTTCGATTTTGCCCCAGCCCCGGATTAATATTGACAAGGTACTATTCCTAGGGTATAATGCCTTAGGTTAGATAAAATTTTACTCGTCTGTGCAATGAAAAAATCACCGTCCATCGTCAAGAAAGCCAAAATCTATACGCTCGCCTTCAGTTTTGCTATTGTCACTTATCACCTCTGGCTCTACTTTGCCTGTAATAGTCAACTCGGGACTGTTCAGGAACTTGCCTTCGCTGTGATCGCTTTAAGCTATGCAATATTTATCAAAAAATTTAGAAAACAGCTGGCTAAGGTACCCTATTTACTCCTAGCTATAAACGTATTCACCTACTTTATAACCAATGTATCCTTTTGGATTCATGCATTTGTAGCCTCATCAGTTAAATCAGGCTTTGTGCTTACTGCTAACTGGTACGGAGCAATAATCAGCATGCCTCTTATATGGGGAGTTGGGCTTGCTATTCATGCGATAGAATCGGTGTCAAACAAAGGCTACGACTCAATAGAATTTTAAATAAGATAATCCTGCGGCAAAGTGACGATACCGTATCACAGAGCAGTCTTTGAAAAGTGGCTCAATATCTACAAACGCAGTATAAGCGCTTATCTGGTGCTTAAGGCTCTTGAGAAACAAAGCCTAACAGTAAAACAACTAAAGGATTTTATGCAACGCTTCGGGCTAGAATTAGACTCTAATAGCGTGTATAGAGCGCTACGCAGACTAAACGCAATGGATCTTATTGATTTTAAAACCGAGCAAGTCCCGGCGACAGGACTAAAACGCAAGATTTTTTATCTTACAGAAGACGGCAGAAAGGTTTTGAAACTAATGGACAAACAGGTAAAGAAGCTTAGATAAGCGACAAACATACAACGTAAGGGGCGTCCAGACGACGACATCGCAGGACAGGCTACTTTCTCAGAAGTTTTGCCAGCCGCCCTCACTTCTCCCCAAGACTGTGCTCTATTGTTGCCTCAACCTTTAAAGGTACTCTGAGTTTAACCACATTTTCCATTAAATCCTTTATTCTGGAAACGAACTCGTCTACGGTTTTTTTGTTCTCTGGTACCTCAAACACAAGCTCATCGTGTACCTGCAACACCAACTTTACCTTTGCCGAGGCCACATCCTCTTGTTTTACTATCTTTGCCATAGCACTTCTTAAGATATCATCAGAGCCACCTTGTATGGGCATATTTATTGCCTCTCGAAATGCAGCATTTCTCCGCACTTTGTTGTTTGAAAGTATTCCGTGGATGTATCTTCTTCTTCCTAAAAGAGAGATCACAAAGTGATGTTTAGAGACGAATTCTTTAGTAGCTTCAATATAGCGAAGCACCCCAGGGAAATGTTTAAAATACTCTTCAATAAATTGCTTAGCCTCAGTATGCTCCAAGCCTAAAGTAGTAGCAAGGCCGTGAAAGCTCATCCCATAAACAAGGCCAAAGTTTATGGTCTTTGCTATACGCCTTTCTCGCTTATTTATCTTATCGTAGGGTTTTTTAAAGATCCGAGAGGCTGTCTCCCTGTGAATATCTCTGCCCTGCTTAAACGCTGAAACTAGATTCTCATCTTCGGATAGATGAGCCAAGACCCTCAAATCTATTTGGGAATAATCAAATGATACAAAAACATGACCGTCGGCTGGAACGAAAAATTCCCTGATCTTGCGACCTTCCTCTGTTCTTACAGGGAGATTCTGAAGATTGGGCTCACTTGATGCAAGACGCCCAGTACTGGTTCTCATGGGATCAAACTTTGAATGAATCCTAACTACCTCTGAATTCACCAAACCTCCTGAAGAAGAAAACCCTAGGAAAGGCTTAACATAAGTACTGTAAAGCTTCTGAAGCTTTCGATACTCAAGCAAAAGCTCTATTACTGGATGTACACCTAAAAGCTTCTCTAGCACTGAAACATCTGTGCTATAGCCAGTCTTGGTCTTTTTCGCCCCAGGAAGCTTTAGATGCTCAAACAGAACCTGGCCTAACTGCTGGGTTGATCGAACATTAAACTCAAAACCCACAGTATCATAAATCTGCTGCTCGAGCTCAGTTAGTTTTTTCTCTAAATACCCCATAAATTGGCGCACTTTCGCTAAATCGATATTTATACCGTTCTTATGCATTAAAGCCACTGCACTTACTGCAAAGGTATCAATATCACCGGCTAAATAAAGTACATCGCGGTCAAACTGGAATATCTCCTCTGCTTCCTCTAGGGCCCCGAAGAGGCTGTATAAAATAACCCTTAGCACATCGGCTACATTCTTCTGGTAGTGTTCTGCCAGCGGGGCTGATAGAAAGGCTACACTTAAAGCCTCAAAATCCACAGCCTTTCTGCCTGTGGACAAGGCGTATGCCAGCAGTTGCATATCAAGAATCCTTGGTTTTACGCTAGGGATAAAGGAGAAATCATCCAGCTGGTTTACAAAATCCCACCATCTGTAGAATATCAGATTAAAATCTCCCCTTATCTTTAAGCCTAAATTGCTTATGTCGGCCAGATAGATAGAATTTACACCATCGTAGTAACCTAAAAACTTCACATAATCAGCTGGCTTGATCCCTCCAGTCAAAAATCTCTTGAACTCCTTTACGCTTAAGCGCTTAGGCTTAATCTTTACCTCTAGAACCTGCTCAGGCTTTACCCCGATAACAACCGCCTGCTTTGATATTAGAAAAGCCAGTTTCTTAGAGACAGTTTTCTTTATTGCAGACAGGTCTGCTTTACTAGAGCTAGTCTCAGTTGGGCTTACCCCTAAAATCGCTGCTAACTGTTTTAGCTTAGGAATTAAACTCTTAAACTGAAAAGTGTTAAAGACGGCAAGGGCTGATGTTAAATCGAATTTATCAAGCTGGGCATCAGAGATATCGAACACGACAGGAGCATCTTTTTTTATTCTAGCCAGACGCTTGCTTACTATTGCATCGCTGTGACCTGCTTCTAATAGCTTAGCAATACGCGGTTTCTGAGCATTTATCTGATCAAGTTTTTTGAAAATATCCTCTAGAGAACCGAAGTTATTTAACAACCAAACTGCTGTTTTCTGACCAATCCCCTTAACACCGGGGATATTATCAGACGGGTCGCCCATAAGCGCTTTTAAATCTACCACCTGCTCTGGAGCTATGCCTAACAATGCTTTTACCTTCTCTTCGTCAACCTCTATTAAATTCTTAAAGCTTCCCTTTGGAATAAGTATATGTACACAATCATTGACCAATTGAAACATGTCTCGATCGCCGGTTAAAATCAAAACCCTGTCCACCTTTTTGTCAGAACAAATCTGAGAGGCAACCGTACCGAGTATGTCATCTGCCTCATAGCCTTCGTACTCCAATATGGGAATATTTAAGGCCCTTAAAACCTGCTTTGCTTTATCTACCTGCATAGCAAGCTCTGAATCGGTCTGTGGTCTGTTTGCTTTGTATCCTGTGTAGAGGGTGTGTCTAAACGTTGGAGCCTTGGTATCAAATGCCGCAATCACATACTTAGGCTCTAGTTTAAGCAAAACCTCAAGAAGCATAGAAGTAAAACCAAACACTGCGTTTACGGGCTCACCATCTGCTGTAGTTAGACTAATAGGATAGGCATGATATGCTCTGTGTAGCAAAGAGTTAGCATCAATCGCCAACAGAAAATCACCAGGCATGATTAATTGTATTACTTTCTTAGCTTTTTAGGAAGCACGATATAGAAGGTTGTTCCCTCGTCTTTCTTGCTTACAAAGTACAGCTTGCCACCATGAGCTTTAATAATATTCTTAGCAAGATAAAGGCCTATGCCTAAGCCTTCCGGAGACATCTTCTTAGCTTCAGGAAGCCTAACAAAGCGCTCGAAGATCATATCTTTGTACTTCTCGTCTATGCCTATTCCTGTGTCCTTTACAAAGATTGTAATGTAGTCTTGGCCTTCCTGCAGGCCTACCTGCACCCCACCGCTTTTTGTATACTTTATTGCATTATCTATAATGTGAGAAATTGCCTCGTATATTTTGGTTCTATCTGCGTATATAAAAACCTTTTCTTTTTCAGTTAAGTTCACAAAAAGAATGTATAGGACCTTCTCTCTGGCAAGGGGTCTGTATTTCTCTACCAGCTCATCTAGCATAGAAACAATATCGAATTTTTCTGGTATAAGCTCGAGTTTTCCAAGCTCAAGCTTATTTACATTAACAATGTCTGAAATCAAGAGCCTTAGCCTGTCCATGTTTTTATAAATCCTCTCAATAGCTTTAGAGGCTGAAGGATCACACTTGCCAAGCTCTCCGTTTCTAAGCATCTCTATATAGCCCATAATTACGCTTACTGGGGTGCGTAACTGGTGACTCACCACTGAGATAAAATCACTCTTTGCCTTATCTAGAGCTCTAAGCCGTCTGTTTGCTTTCTTTAGCCTCTCTAAAGCACTGGCAAGCTTCTCTGTTCTCTCTTTTACCTTAAGCTCTAATTCTCTATTAGCTGCAGCCAATTTGTTCATGTATATCAAACGTAAAATAGCGGTCTGAATAAGCCCTATCAGTTTTGCAAAGGCAGATAGCTCCTCTTTTGCAAAAAGCCTCCCTTTAAAACAGATAAATCCTAGCTTAGTACCGTCTTTATCTTTTATTACCGAAGCTATAACAGACCTATTTATACACCCTTTGATATACAGTGCTTCTGTGTATTTCTTAAAACCTAACGTCTCAGGATCTGATCTTATAAGCTCGACAGGAGGAACAGGAAGCTCTATTTTGCCAGAGGTGCTCCAAGCAAGGTCAAGAGAGGGAACATACACGCATATATCATGCAACCCCAGATAACTTTTTACATGCTCTAGGAAATTAAGAAGTGTCTGTATATCAAACACCTTATCGAACTTGTTGCCTGTTAGAAGCTCTCTTATTCGGTAAACTCTAACCCCAAAGAGCTTCTCTAATCCAAATCTTAAAAAGATCAACCCCTTTAAAACCACAAAGGTTAATATGCTCGCTATAAACCAGCCGAACAGGATAATTCTAGGATCTAAAAAGTCAGTAATATCCCATTTAAATACGAGCTGCTCTAGCCGCTGAACTCCCCAGCTTAAAAGAAACAGAAACAGGCCTCCTGCAACGATAGAGATAAACCTCACAGCAGTATATCTAAAGGAGAATGGGTATTCATATATCAAGACATAGGCTGCTCCAAGGGTGAAAAAAAGCGTAGAGGCAATGCCTATATCGTAAAAGTACGGATATCCTAGCCAAGGAAGGATTAGATTAAAGAAAACCACAAATACCAAACTTAGCAAAATAGACCCAAACAACACCTTAAGCCTCTCTTTGTGCTCTTCTGGGCCGGTGCTAATAACATAGTAGAAAAGATATACAAAAGTTGCCACGCCGATAAGGCTTGCAGCTCCAAACAAAGGATAAAGAGGGCCTAGGATCAGACTTTCTCTAATGTGATAGGTGGGGTTGTAAGGTATCCCCTTTGCTATAACCCAGGGAGTAACTAAAGTAATAGCGCCTACCACAAGATAGATAGCTGCCAAAATGTAAGCCCATACTCTAAAGCTACGCCTCCTATTTGCTACAAAACTTAACACGAAGATCGTTGGAGCAAAAAGAATAAAAAGCCCTAAAAAATGAGCAACCCTGGTACCCCAAGTAACCCATAAAGGATCCCGCTTTACATGATTAAATAGGCTGACCAACATCCAGAGACTAACGCCAAAAGTCATAAGGGCAAAGATCTTTCTGGTTCCCCAAAGTATTGAGTTTTTGTCACGCCGCGCTACCGCAATGACCATCAGCCCAAAATTCAGGAACGCCAGTGTAACATAGAGCACAACCTGAAAATCGAAATGTACCATAATTTATAATAACACAATTCTTGCAGCCCTATATCGTTTTTGGGGGTGGGGCAAAACTAGTTTTGCCCCACCCCCAAAAATTTAAACTCCCTAGTTACAAGCACTCCCACGTGGTCTACTCAGACTAGATACTATCTCTAAACGAAAGCCTAGTTTACTTCCTCACAACAAAGCCTATTATCCATCAGATAATTACAGAGATTCCGTCATAACCTCCTAAGTGATATCCTTTTTACAATAAGTTAATTTAAAACCCTCATGGTTAACCCCTCCCCAAAAATCAGACGTATCAAAAAAAGAGACGGTAGGATCGTCAAATACGATATTAAAAAAATAGCCACTGCCATCTTCAAAGCCCTTATGGCATCAAACAACAAAACGGAGGAGCAAAACCAAAAACTAGCAAACAAACTCGCTAAGGCGGTAGAGAAAAAGCTTATACAAATATTTGGTGAAAGCAATCGAATACCAGGTGTAGAAGATATTCAAGACCTCGTGGAAGCCACGTTGTTAGAGAACAAAGAATTCCAAGCCGTACAGAATTACATAGAATACAGGCAAAATCGTAGGGCTATTCGAGAAGAGAAAAAACAGATTCTAAACCGCGACTCCTTAACACCTATAGAGAAAAGATTCAGCCTTAGTGCAATCAGGGTATTGGCTTCAAGATACCTGGTTAAGAATAAAGAGGGCAAAATTATAGAGCCTCTTCATCACCTCTTTGAACGCGTGGCGGTTACAGCGGCCCTTCCTGAAATCCTGTACGACACTAAGGTTATGAAAAAACCGCCTAAGATTCAACCACCCCCTTATAAACCTAAACTCTGCGTCTATGAAGATATAGAGTACGTTAAAGACCCTGAGGTAAAAAAATTCCTCTCGCAGATCTCTGAAAAACTTCTAATAGTACCGGAAAAAATTCAAGACCTTCATAGTGGCTTTAAAATAGGCAAATATCACTTACTATACGGCCACCTACAGAGATTAGCTGTTTTATACGACGAATTGAAGCATACTACTAAAGCTATTAAAGTATCATTTACGAAATTGCTCGACCTTATAAGCTCTGGGTACTTTGACAAACTCACCCCCCTTATCTCACGATTCTACGACATCATGGCAAACCAAGAGTTTATGCCTAATTCCCCTACTCTAATGAATGCAGGTCTTAGGCTAGGACAGCTTTCAGCTTGCTTCGTTGTGGATATAGAAGACGACATAAAAAGCATCCTCACCACAAACATGTACATAGGCACCATATTCAAATCAGGAGGGGGTGTCGGGGCTAACTACTCCAAACTACGCCCCAAAGGGGCTCTGGTAAAAAGCACAGGCGGCCAAGCTTCGGGACCTATTAGCTTCATGGAAATAGTGAATACTACTACACAAGTTATAAAACAAGGAGGGAAAAGACGCGGAGCAAATATGGGTATACTTAACGTAAACCACCCCGATATCGAAGAATTTATCACTGTCAAAGAAGACTTAAGTAAGCTCACCAATTTTAACTTATCGGTGGGTTTTCTAGGCGACTTTTGGGAGTATTTAATTAAAAAAGAAAAGTACCCTTTATCACACCCCAATGCCCCTGAAATTCGTAAAGAGGTAGACCCAGATCTTATTATTGATACCATAGCCTTCAGTGCCTGGAGGTCAGCAGAACCAGGGGTCCTCTTCTTCGATAACATAAACAAGCATAATATCCTAAAAGAGGTGAAAGGGGAGATACGTGCAACGAATCCTTGCGGTGAACAACCCCTATATCCCTACGAATCTTGTAACTTGGGGTCTATCAATCTCGCAGCATTTGTAAAAGACGGAGAGTTTGACTTTCCAAACTATAGACGTGTAATCAAAATCGCTGTTCATTTTATGGACAACATCTCCTCTATTAACCGCTACCCCATGCAGAGTATCAGGTATAACACACTATTGTCGAGGAAAATAGGTCTTGGCATTATGGGCCTGGCTAACCTTTTCTTTAAGCTTATGATCCCGTACAACAGTAAAGAAGCTTTTGAGTTAATGGACAGATTAGCAGAAGAGCTTGCCTTCTGTAGCATGAAAAAAAGTGTGGAGCTCGCCAAAGAAAAGGGAGCTTTTCCTCTCTTTGAAAAGAGTGGCTACGTGAAAGGTAAACTACCCCTGGCAGGAGTTTACACCCATCCTAAACCCAGAAAACCCTGGAAGAAACTCATCGATGAAATTCAAAAGTACGGAATAAGAAACAGCTACACAACAACCCTAGCTCCAACTGGATCAATTAGCATGATAGCAGATACCTCAAGTGGGCTAGAGCCCGAATTTGCCCTGGTGTATAAAAAGGTGGTACCTGTAGGAGAATTTTATGTGGTAAATCCGGTTTTCGAAAAATACCTAGAGTGTAACAAGCGATATCCTAAGCAGCTAAAAGAGAAGGTGGCAGATAACTTTGGAAGCATCCAGACTCTACCGGATGATTTCACAGAGGAAGAAAGAAAAGTATTCGTCACCAGTGCAGACATTCATTGGCTAGACCATATAGTTGCCCAATCTGTCTGGCAAGTATGGAACAGCTCAAGTATCTCGAAGACTATAAACATGGCGGAAGATGTAACTCCGACGGATGTTAAACACTCTTATCTGCTAGGCCATGAACTTGGACTGAAAGGCCTTACCGTATATAGAGAGGGTTCAAGAGAAAGTACCATTCAGAAATTTGGAAAAAGTCAGAAATTCACCCCAGTGCCTTCGCTTTATGCTCAAGAAAAACTAGAAGCAGTAATTAATACGTCGGAACTCTACAACAGACGATCTGACCTAAGAGAAGAGCTAATAAGCATTTTACATGCAAGTGCAAAGAATGCCCCAAACCAGATAGCGCTTCTCAAAAGCAAAAATGATAAGACAGAGAGCCAAAATAGCAATCCTAAAGAAGAGCAGCTAGAGAGATGCCCAGTATGCGGAGGCAAAATAGTACATGAAGCTGGGTGTGAAAAGTGCATTGAGTGTGGCTGGAGCGCATGCCCGGTAAGTTAGAATGAAAGTGGTATTTACACCAAGATATTCTTCTTCGACTGCCCCAGGCTGAGCTGATCTTTAGAACAACCTTAATAAGAAGATTTAATGCGACGATTTAGATATCGAGAGGGGAACTGCCTTAAAATCGAGCAGCCGAGGTCTCTCTGAGCTTCTATGGCCTAGATTTTGCCTGATTTGTAATCGGCATGTCAAAAGATCAAAAGCCTTAGACCCCTCCCCTGACTGGCTCTGCTCTAGGTGTGCCAACAACTTTAGATTCATCCCAGAGACTAGCCTGCTTTACGAAACAATCCCCACATGCTCTATGTTTAACTACAGGTCAAGTGTTGGGAAGCTCCTTAAAATGTATAAGTACAAAAATCTCACGGTCCTTAAAGAAGATCTTAAAAAATACCTTGAATACTACGTAGAAATAGATCCATTCAACTTTCTCAAAAACCTCTTTGCAAGCTCCTTATCGCTCATAGTCCCTATGGCTTCGACTCCTAAGACTCTTCTACAACGAGGCTTCTGGCCTACACTTAGACTCGCAACTATACTTGCCAAAATATTAGCCGAAAAAGGTCATTTAGTTACGGTTACTCCACTGCTTAAAAAGGGGAGCGGAGTGGGGCGGCAAGCGAAGCTTGCCGCCCCCTTCCGCTCAATTGCCCCAAAATTTAGCTTCTACATAGACTACCGCACAGCAACGCATAGCATATCTAAAATCAGCATAGCTTTCTTAAACAACTCCGTAAGAGAAAAGACCTCTCAACCCTTGCGAAAAAGCGAAACCGTAAGGAAAGAAACCTCTCAATCATCCTTGCGAGAGGAAGGTCAAGGAAATTCTCTACGTCAAGCACCCCCAACACCCTCCGTTTCTACTTTGCCTCTGAGGTATTTAAACGATCCGAGAATGTCTTTACGCATAGTTTTATTTGACGACGTAATAAGTACAGGAGCAACCCTTTACTACGCACATCAGACCCTTAACGCATTTTGCGCTCTCCTTAAAATCAGATGCCAGATTTCAGCTATAACTCTCCTTAAAAATCCCAAATATACTCCACCAACAACTTAGGAAAGCAGGAGATAAATTCGGTTTGTCCTAGGATCAACGATTAATCGGTTTTAACCCCGTCTCACCCCTGTGTTTCACAACCCCCTTCGCTAGCCACATACATCTCCACAGCTACCTAATCAGGTGGAACCTGAAGTAGAAGATAATGCGCTTTATGAACATAGGTTATACATAATTCTTGATATTTGCGTATCTGTCTTATACACATCAACGCAAATTCGTTTATTAACCCTTGACGCTTTTAGCAAAATGCCCTACCTCTTTAAATCTCTGATCATCTTCACAAGGCTCGCAATCTTGTTAGAAAGATCCTCCACCTTTTTGGCTTCCCCCCTAAGCTCTGCCTCTGTCAATGCCTGGTTTAATTCTCGCAGCTTTGCAGACAAACACTGAAGCTTAAGCCTCTTTACAACCTTCAAAAACTCCTCCCTGGCAGAAGCTAGATCGTTTTCCTTCGCTACCCCAGACTTTAAGATAAGCGACAATGTTGCAGGATTAAGCTTTAATGGCTCTATCACATTTAGCTTAAACTCATCAGCCAACTTGCCTTCTAAAAGCTCATTTAGCTTAATAGGATCAGAAACCTTAAGCCGCTCAGCCACCTCTTTTACAAAGGCAGATATAGTCGTAAAAAACTCAAGATACGGGCCTTTAAGGCAAGACACAATGACCTTATCATTTGCGATCGGAAGCCCAAGCCCCGGAAAATTCAAAAGCAACTGTACAAAATAATCCTTAAGCGGAACACTCTCGGATTCTTTATCTAAAGATACTTTAGGGCTTGTAGCCTGATCCAGATAGCCTTTTAGTGCCTCCAGAGAGATATCAAAAGCTTCAGCGAACCTTTTAAGTATTACCTCTTGCTTTATATCCGGGGCATTCTTAACCACTTCCAGGATCTTCTTTAAAGAGCGCTCAAAGTCCTGATACTGGCTGTTCTCTAACTCATTTTTCAAAATAGCTATCGCATATTCAACAAAGTCTACAGGCTCATACTCAACTATCTTTTTACCTAACTTCTCAATAGCCTCATCTAGATCCTTAGCCCCTCCTGGAACTTTAAAAACATAGACATTAAAACCCTGCGAGAACGCTAAAGATGCAGCCCTTAACAATGCCTTTTGCCCTGCTTGGTCCGCATCAAAGGCCAGCACCACATTCTCTGCGTACCTTTTAAGCACCATAAACTGAGTCTCAGTAACCCCTGTACCAAGGGGAGCAACAATGTTATCGAGACCTACCCGCGAAGCTGAGATCACATCCATCTGACCTTCAACCAACCAAACTTGATTCTTAGACGCTATTGCGTTTTTAGCCTGATATAGGCCGTAGAGCAAAAACCTCTTTTTAAAAAGGGCAGAGTCCGGGGAATTTAAATATTTGGCGCGAATATCATCTTTGTCGATGACCCTCCCACTAAACCCTACTATATTCCCGCTCGCATCAAATATCGGAAACATCAGTCTATCAAAGAACCTGTCTCGTCCTCTCTCGTTCACAAGCCCTGCAAGCTTTAAATCCTCATCGCTAAACCCTAACCTCTTCGCCAGCTTTTGGGTAAAATATCGATCGCGAGGTGCATAGCCTAGCAAAAACTTGTCTATCAGCAAACCGGTAAGGCCACGTTTCTTTGCGTATGCTCGCGCTTTTTGACCAACGCTGTGAGATGTCAGTAGCTTATGATAAGCTAAAGCGATCTTTTTTAGTAGTTCTTTGGCTTTTTTAAGCTTAGAATAATCTTTATCTGTCTTTAAGGATTCTAGGGTGACTCCAGCTTCTTTGGCTAAACGCTCCAACGCATCGTAGAAAGTTATATGTTCAATCTCTTGCAGGAAGGTTATAACATCGCCGGCTTTCCCACACCCAAAACACTTAAAGATCCCTAGCTGCGGATTTACAAAAAAAGACGGAGTCTTTTCATTATGAAAAGGACAAAGCCCAGCCCAGTTTTTACCAACTCTTTTAAGCTTAACGTACCTACCAATGACGTCGACTATATCTATACGCGCTTTAATCTGGTTGATCTGTTCTTTTGTGGCCACTGAGGTATTATAGCAGGGGCGTGGGGCAAAAAGTCGATTTTTGCCCCACGCCCCAATAGACCTTACTTCTCAACCAAATAAAGATTATCATGGCTGGCAAACGAAGAACCTCCCTACCCCATCCTCACAATCCTTACAAAATTCCCGCCGCCCATCTTGGTATAGTAATGCGTAGGGACAAGACCAAACCGCGAGGGCTCGTATCTCCCAGTTTCTATCTTCAGACCGCTGTTTTGTTGGGCTAAAGAAAGCGCTGAGGCGTTAATCTCAGTGAAATACTCCTTATGATCTGTGGCAATTAAGATATCTCCTCCTAGCTTAAGAAGTAGCGTAGCGCGAGAAAGCCAAAGGCTTCTCAAAACCCTTCTTTTAGCATGCCTAGCTTTAGGCCAAGGATCTGGAAACATCACAATTATTCGAGAAACAAATAAGGGTCTAAACAGCCAAAATATCTTCTCATAACCGTTATCCTTAAACACAAAAGCATTAGGCCGATTTTTCACCTTGTTTAGTGTCTTTTTAAAATATCGAGACCTCACCTCAAAACCTATCACAAGATTCTTTGAGTCCCGCGAAAGATACTCAACTATCTCTCCATGGCCAGAGCCGATATCTACCATGACAGAAGAAAACTTATGCGGCACAACAGCTCCCCAACGTGGATACGCAACCGAGACTCCGAATTTTTTAGAATAAAGGCACTTGCGAGAATACCCGAACACACCACACCACCGAGCCTTAAAATAAGCCGCCAGAAAATTTATTTTTGCCCTAACATAAGAGCTTAGAAGATAACTGTACTTTTTAAGAAACCTCATTTGATATCAAAAAACTCTAAAACATTAGCGAAAGCCGAAGATATCACCTGATTTAGTGACACTTTGCGCTTTTTAGCAATAAACCTAGCAACATAGACAACCCCTAGAGGCATATTCTCATTAGGAACAATCAGAAGCTCCCGAGGCATGTTTGAGGGTATAAGATACGGAGAATCAGTCTCTAAAAATATCCTATCGAGCGGCACATTTAGAATCACATCAATTAGATGCTTAGCCGATGTATAAGTAACTATCCCGTTTATGCCAATGAATCCTCCGATATCTAAAATCTTTTTGGCCAAATCAAGTGTCCCGACAAAGCTATGAAAATAAACCTTTACCGGAAAACTCTTAGCTACATCAATCGCTGTCTTTACAAGACTCTCATAATCGCCTTTGCCTCTTATGTGTAAAACCACCGATAAACCCCGTGCGCTTGCGAACTCAAATGAATAATCAAGGATCTGCTTCTGTAGCTTAAAAAGTTGAAGATCTGAGTCGTAATACGTATCTAGCCCTACCTCTCCCACGGCTTTTACTGAAACTTCGTCTGTGACTATTGTCTCAAATAGTGCTTTTGTTGCATTTATGCTAGAAAACTTCACCAGCGCTGGGTGAATCCCAACCACTGGAGCTGTATATAAACCTAAAGAATGGCTAAGTTCAATAACCTTTTTAAAAGCCACAATCTTTTTAAAATCCGAGAGCACATTAACCAAAAGCCTGCCTCCGGCTCTGTGGAAAGCCTCAAGGACCTTCGAAGGTTTTGTGCAAAGATGCACATGGGCGTGGGCGTCATACAAAAAGCTCTTGTTAGTGCTTCGGTTCATACTCTAAAACTGAAACCACGTGAGAATTTAAGGTGTAGATAAGAAAGGTTTTGTGGGTGACATTAAGATTAAGATCGGTGAAAGTAAAGCTATTTTTTCGGGGCCTTATACGGGCTGGTGTGGATTGCTGGATGTCTAAAGGCATAAAAATTTTGTCAGCTTTGCGAAAATCCTCAAGTGCTACAGCATCTAATACAATAACACCACCATCAGCTATCTTCGTAGCATAATAGGGAAGACGCGATAAAACTTCGGACACATAGCCCTCTGATTGCAAGAGGGCTTTAGCTTCGACTGATGCCTCTGCCCACTGGCGTAAGGTATACCCATGAGGATTCGGATACAACAGACGGTAAAGCACTACCCAAAGCACAACTATTAGCAACGGAGCAAACGCTGCTGTATATTGCCTTAAAAACCTCTGCATATTAAATCTTTACCTCGTCTACGCTAGATATAAGCACCTCTCTACGGTTACCTATTCTAGGGCTTACAACCCCTAAAGCTTCCATCTGTTCGATCAGTCTTGCAGCTCTATTAAAGCCTATTCTTAGATACCTCTGCAAAGCCGAAGCAGAGACCTTTTGCTGCTCTACTACAAGACGAATAGCTTCTCTTAAAAGTGGATCTTTATCGTAACCTTCGCCACTCCCAGGCCCCATGACCTCAGGCTGCTGATTTACAACCTCTTCTACATAAAAAGTCTTGGGCTCCTCATACACTTTAAACACATACTCCTTAATAGCTGAAGCTAGTTTCTCAATCTCTTTTGTACTTACATATGCGCCCTGCACACGTTTTAGCTTTACGCTGTTTGGAGTCTTAATCAACATATCTCCCTTGCCTAACAGATTCTCTGCGCCGGATTGATCAATTATTACTCTAGAATCAACATTGCTTGTTACTCCAAGTGCAATTCTTGCCGGGATATTTGCTTTTATAAGACCGGTTATTACGTTCACGCTCGGTCTTTGTGTGGCTAAGATTAAGTGTATACCTGTAGCTCTTGCAAGCTGAGCCAACCTTACAATTTTCTGCTCAACCTCTGCCCTTTTGGTTAAGATAAGATCTGCCATCTCATCGATGATTAAAACAACGTACGGAATCTTAAACTCACCAAGGGCATTAAATTCGTCTATATTTCGCACATGTTTCTGCTTAAAAAGCCTATACCTTAACTCCATCTCAGAGATAAGCCAATCAAGCGCAGAGACAACCTTGTCCATTTCAGTAATCACTGGTACAAGAAGGTGTGGAAGGTCATTGTAGAGCTCCATCTCTACCATCTTTGGATCTACCAAGATAAGCCTCAGCTCGTCTGGAGTAAAGTTCATGAGAAAGCCCGTGATGATGTCATTAAGGGTCACGGATTTACCGGTACCTGTTGCACCTGCTACCAAAAGATGCGGCATGTTCGCAAGATCTAGAACCACTACATCCCCCTGAATCCCTTTCCCTATGGCTAAAGGAAGGCGTTTTTTATTCCTATCTAGCTCTTCTGAGGCTAAAATCTCTCTTATTCTAACAATGTGAGGCTTGCGCCTTGGTACCTCAATGCCCACAAGGTTTGTACCTGCTATCGTATCCACGCGTATAGAATCACTAGGAGCAGCAAGAGCCAGAGCTATATCTTTGGCCAGATTTTTAACTTTGGCCACTTTAGTACCAGTTGCCAAATTAAGGGCATACTGAACCACTGTTGGACCGATTACAATCCTTGTAACCTTGGCCTGGACTCTAAAACTGGCCAGAGTCTCTTCTATAACCTTGCTTTTTTGCTGAATCTCTCTTTTATCGATAGAATCTGGCACAGGCGGCTCAAAAATATCTAGAGGAGGAAACTCCCACTGCTCAAACTTAGGGGAGTAAAGCTCCATGAATCGCTGCTCAAGTTCAGAGTATTGCGAAACCGGAGCCTCAGCTTCTTGTTTTGAACCAGCAGATAACAGATCAGTCCCAAAGTTTACTTTTATTTGAGGCTCTTTTTGTTCTGTAACATCGGGTAGTTCTACTTCTTCACTTGGTAAAGCTTCTGCATCTGCTCTTTTCTCCTTTGCCTGAACTCGAGAGCTCTCAGCCTTAACCTCCTTAGCTTTCTCTGACTCTACTGTAGTGGCTGTTTTTATCTCGATTACTGCCTCTTCTTCTGAAGTAGAAGAAGGCTTACGTGTTAAGATCTTTTTAGCCAAGCTAACGACTCCCGCGACAAAACGAACAAGAAGCCTAGCTAGATAAGCTATAGCATCAAGAGTAAATTTTGTTGAAACCTGAATGAAACCGGCGATCTGGGATAATGAAACTCCGCTGACTAAAGAAACTCCTATTAAAATCAAGGTAAAGAGAACAGCTATCTCAAGCCCTCCACCTAGCATATCGTATAAGAAGGAGTGAAGTACTCTGCCTAGCAGTCCTGCACTTGTGGTAGAGCGAACTATAGCCACTAGAGGCGCAAGAGCTGCAATAAGAAGAGACTCTCCTATTAGCCGCTTTTTTGAAAAGATGTTTTTAAGGCCAATTAAATTAAATCCTAAGCTTAAAAGAAGAATTCCCAGAAGATAAGTGTTAACCCCTAGAAAAGAGTAAAGCATCCTAGGGATTGCTCCTGCCAAAGTGTTGTTAAATATAAGGGCTATTCCTGCACTTAAGAATAGAAATCCTATAAAAACCTGAGTCTCCTTGGATTTTATGGTCAACCCTTTATGCTTAGGAGGGCGCCCCCTTCGTGCCATAGGATATTATACAGGATTAGGAGGCTAGGGGCTGAGAGGGGGGCTGGGGCGAAAAATCGAAAAAAGTCGATTTTTGCGTGAGCCCCCTAAACTCATCATTCTTCTAGCCATTCTAGATTCCCCGTTGTTGACGGACTATTTTTCGCTACCCAGCGTAAGGTAACTTACTTACGGACGTGGGGCAAAATGTGTCATTACCACATTTTGTCCCACGTCCCAAACGGACTCTTCTCTTATGGTGGAGGGAATCTGCCTATCCGTAGGGTTATTCAAAGCAGTTGGGAGGGGCGCAATTGTAGGAGGCTTACGCAAAATCGGCTTTTTACGATTTTGCGTAAGCCTCCTACAAAGGTTGAAGTCCCTGATTTGAAAGCTTACTGAATACAAAATTTGCAATAAGCCCAGAAACGATAGCAATACCTAAGCCTATTATTGCGTAGGTTATAGTCTTTTGAGCTTTATCCACATTTTCACTCTTCCCTTGAGAATTTATAAACAGATATCCAGCATAAATGATAAGACCTACTGAGAAAACTCCCAACAGAGTAATAGCAGTGCGAAAAGATCTGGCAACAACAACATTTATATCTTCACTGATATAGCCCTGCGGAGCTCCGGTAACAGTTCCGACTTGATACTTACCAATTAACCTAATTTTTTCAAAAAGTCCATGCATTTAAAAGCCTGTAACACCTAATATCTTTCCTATTAACCCTTTTATCACGAAAGCCCCTAAAACTATAGCCAAACCTATGATCGCGCTTGTTATTACACCTTGTGCAGCTTTGACCTTGTTAGCGTCTCCCTCGCTGGTCATATACTTATAGCCTCCGTAGATAAGAAGTCCCACAAACAGCATCCCGAAGATGGGTAAAATATTGGTTAAAACTTTAGCAAACAGATCACTTAAGCTAGTAGGAGCTTTTACAGGGTCACTTAACCTGCTAATGTCTAGCTGGCTTTTTAAAACACCAATATTAACCATTGCAGTATTTTA
>WFZK01000027.1 GCA_015489595.1 Candidatus Dojkabacteria bacterium
AGCAGCAGTTAAAGTTCCTGTAGGCAAAAAAGTATTAGGGGGTATCTTCAACGTTATCGGTGATAATCTACTTGAACCAGAAAAACAATACGAAGACTACGAAGAGATCCATAAAACACCTCCTCACGTAAAGGATCAGAATCCAGCCTATGAAATATTAGAGACAGGGATTAAAGTACTAGATCTCATCTCGCCCTTTGTTAAAGGTGGAAAGATTGGAGTATTCGGTGGAGCAGGTGTAGGCAAAACAGTGCTTATTCAGGAGCTTATTCACAATATCGCCACAGAGCATCAAGGTTATTCACTGTTTGCAGGAGTTGGAGAGAGAACCCGTGAAGGTAATGAGCTTTTCTTAGAGATGCAGCAAAGCGGAGTTATTAAAAACACAGCACTTATTTTCGGTCAGATGAATGAACCAAGCGGAGTACGCTTCAGAGTAGCACTCACCGCACTTACAATGGCTGAAAAATTCAGAGACGAAAACCGAGATGTCTTAGTATTTATCGACAATGTCTTTAGGTTTGTACAAGCTGGAAGCGAAGTCTCAGCCCTTCTTGGAAGACTCCCCTCAGCCGTAGGATATCAACCCACCCTTGCTGAAGATATGGGATACCTTCAGGAAAGAATAACCTCAACAACCACTGGTTCTATAACCTCTCTACAAGCTATCTATGTTCCCGCAGATGACTACACTGATCCTGCTCCTGTTACTGTGTTTAGCCACTTAAGCTCAACTATAGTACTTAAGCGGTCTTTGGCAGAAAAAGGGCTTTATCCTGCTATAGATCCCTTAGAATCTACTTCAATCGTACTTACGCCTGAAATAGTAGGGGAGCGCCATTATAAAGTAGCTATGGGAGTTAAACAAACACTGCAGCGCTATAAAGAGCTCCAAGATATAATAGCAATATTAGGAGTAGAGGAGTTAAGCGAAGAAGATAAAAAGATAGTAGCAAGGGCAAGAAGAATCCAGAAGTTCTTAACTCAGCCGTTCTTTGTAGCAGAGCATTTTACTGGGGTTAAAGGTAAATATGTTAAGCTAGAGGACACACTCACCGGCTTTGAGAAAATATTAAACGGTGAATTTGATGATTATCCTGAAGATGCTTTTTACATGAAGGGCACAATAGAAGAGGTAGAGAAAGCTAAAGAGACAACGGAATAAAATGGCCAACCAGAAATTAGAAAGCACACAGGATGTCACTTTAGAAAAACCAGAGCTGAACAAGACGGAGCACTATAAGCTTGAAGTCATTATCCGCAAACTAGGGGAAACTCCAAAGGTGTTCACAGAAATAGAGTCATGCACTCTTGAGACCATCTCAGGTCAAATCCAAATACTCCCCGGACACGCTCCAATGACTACAATTATGAAGAAGGGAAAGATAAAAATAAAATTCTCGAAACAATCAGAAGATACTGCAACGGAGCAAGGTGGAGTACTAGAGCTCGAAAACGTCGATGCTCTCGTAAAAATAGGAGGGAGAGAGGTGGAGATTCTGGAGGTGTTTTAGGGAGAATCAACGAGAAAACACCTTCCCCTAATGACGGTGTTTCCAAAAATAATCCGCGTCTACACGCACTCCAGGTGGTTCCTCAAAACCCTTCCGGAATTCGTCCAACTCGGGCCCCACTAACTCAGCCTCAAGGTAATGCTTAAGCTCGATCAAAGGTGCTATCGGCACTTTAAGATTTATACCTTCTGCGCCCCTGTTGTGTACGAGCAGTTGAGATAACGTAGCTCCTAACCAAGCAAAACTACTCATTTCAAATTTACGGAGGACAGATAGCTGCTCTAGGGGAGCTTCCAGACCTCTACAATACCCTACCAGAAACTTAGCCATGTGTCTATAGACTACCTCTTCACTCCACTTCTCCGAAGGGAATAGAAGCATCTCTTCAACTACCCCCCAGAAACGCTGAGCTACTATAGCATGAGTTGCAAGGCGATGAATAGGTGAATGAGGGTAGAGGTCTTCCACCCCTGGGGGAGCCTCCCGGAAAAAAGGAGAGTTGACTGGCAAGAGCAGACGAGTCCCTCCCAACGGATCTATCCCTAAGGGGTCCCCGAAGAATATCTCATTGCCCTCATACTCAGTGAAAGGGGGAAGAAGAAAATCCCAGACCACCACGCTATAGGGTCTATGTTGGTACTCATTGTAAAGCGACACTAACTCCGCTCTAGGAAACACTATCCCCCCTCCGGGGATAGTCCAAGATAATCGAAAAGCTTGTACTCTGGCATTAAAACTAGCCAAATATGCCTGGTACACATTATCAGGCAGATCCGCCTCTCGCAGTATCTCAGCAAAAACATCCATTATATAGTTTAAATGCTCCTGCAGCAGATTGCTTGCTCTCCTTTCAACTCTACGAACGAATCCTTCTCTATCCCCCCCCACCACTTCTGAGAAAGACAATTCTCCTAATTTCTGAGGTTCCCGTGGTGGTTCTTTTTCTCCCTTTGTCATGTAGTATTTTACTATATCCTAATCCAAATCTCACCCCCCTTACCTATCACAAAATTCTCAAAACTACAAAATCCTCACCCACCCCAATTTCATCCACAACTCTAACTCGTCCTGCCCACATTTAGAGTGCGGATAATTATATACAACCACCCGAATTTTGCGCTTAGAAACTAAACTATGTGATACAGACAACAAGATCTCACCAAACACTCCAGCCCCTATATAGCCAGAAACGCCGTCCTTTGTTAAATTCACCACAAAATATACATCTGAATTAAGCAAGGCTTTGATGAATGCACCATGAACAGAGGGATATTCCTTCAGCGGTTCTTTTAGAGGGGGCTTAGTGTAAGCTAAAACTTTATATCCCAGCTTATCAAAAATTCTTGCAAATTCTGCTATTTCTTTATAAAAAGCCGCAGCACCTCCAATAACGATATTCGCGGGAGGTGTCGGAAGCACCCCATTGGTGATGGCTTGTTCGATGACACCGGTGAGATTATTCATAAGAAAGTATATCGCCAAAAGAGACATAGTCTCAAGACGATAATGGGGGCGGGGCAAAAATCGTATGAACTCGATTTTTGCCCCGCCCCCTACTTGAACTTTTGCCATGCACCCTAATACCCTCTATAATAATACATGCTCCTGTTTGTTGGACTTGGGAATCCTGGCTCACGATTTGAAAAAACTCGCCACAACGCTGGGTTTATGTGGGTTGATGAATTCCTTCGCAACCTTACGCTAACCTCTGCCTTTGATATCTCCGGTCCTGACATTAAAGAAAACCTGTATCTTCTATGGACCATCCGCACCCGACTTGGAAACGTCGCTGCTTATGTACAAAAACCCCTGACTTTCATGAACTTATCAGGGAAAGCTGTAAGTTTCCTAGCTAATAAATACAAAATTCCAGCTGACAACATATACATAGCGCACGATGATCTAGATCTTAAGCTAGGAACATACAAGATAACCAAAAACAAGTTCCCCAAAACCCACAAAGGTCTAAAGTCAATTCAAACTATGCTTGGAAAAACAGAATTCTGGTACATAAGGCTGGGAGTAGATTCGCGAACCCCGCAGACAAGAGCACAGATAAATCCTGAAGATTACGTACTAATGAAAATGACACAGGAGGAGCTTGAGCTTCTAAATAGATCTATTAAAGACTCTATCCGTAAACTATGGCAGCTGAAGATCTTCGATTAACAAACATTGGTCAATTCGGC
>WFZK01000028.1 GCA_015489595.1 Candidatus Dojkabacteria bacterium
ACAAGCCGAAGACAGTTGGGGGAAATCCTTAAAAATCCAACCGAGGCTTGTGGAAATCCCTTACTTTCCCCCAACCATAGCTTAATAAAATTAGGTAGTTAGTCATGCCTAAGACTCGCGAGCAGAAAAAGCAACTAATGGAGTTTTATAAACAAGCAATAGATTCAGGCAATTTTGTTATTATTAAGCTAAATAAAGCACCAGCGAATGCATATAACGCAGCTCGCCTGGCTATGCGTGATACTGGGTCTAAGTTTGCAGTGATTAAGAACAAGATATTTAAAAAAGCAAGCGAAGACAGAGAAGATATCCAGCAATTTGAACTTACTGGTCAGCTGGGAATCATTGTAGGAGGAGACGATATAGTTTCTGCCCTTAAAGCCTTAGATGTGTTTGAAGAGACGGCCAAACTTGAGTATTCACTAGCAGGCGCAGATGAGGAGGCTCTGAAAGATTACAGAGCCTATGAGTTTTACTTCGGAGTTGTTGAAGGTCAGGTCCTAACTGCTGATCAGGTTGCAGAGCTTAAGAATCTTCCAGGCAAGGATGTATTGCTTGCCCAGCTCGTCGGTACTATCGCTGCACCTCTTACTGGTTTTATGAATGCAGCCCAAGGTACCATAAGAAACCTAATGTATGCATTAAATGATCTAAAGGCGCAAAAACAATAGATAATTTATTAAGTTATTTAATATGGCAGAAGAGAAGAAATTAAGCGAGAAGGCTCAGAAGGTGCTAGATCTCGTCTCAGAGATGACAGCACTTGAGATTGCTGAGCTTGTTAAAGCTATGGAGGAGAAGTTCGGCGTTAGCGCCGCTGCTCCAGTAGCAGCTGTGGCTGCAGCTCCGGCAGGTGGTGCAGCAGAGCAGGCAGAGGAGAAGAGCAATTTCGATGTGGTAATTGAGGAGGTAAGCAACAAGATCGGAGTGATCAAGGCTGTGAAAGAGATTTTGGGCATTGGCCTTACTGAGGCTAAAGAGTTTGTAGAGAGTGTGCCAAAAGCGGTCAAGGAAGGGGTACCAAAAGAGGAAGCTGAAGAGCTTAAGAAGAAACTTGAAGAGGCTGGAGCCAAGGTTACATTGAAGTAGTAGCTTTGGGAAGGTGCTGTAGGCAGCACGCCCTAGCAGGCTACGGGTATTGTGCGTTTGAATCTGGAGGATAATCCCCGCATATTGGGGGGCGAGGGCGAAGCCCTCGCCCCCTTTGTTTTGTATTGGGCGTAATTTTTAGGGGCTCACGCAAAAATCGATTTTTCCGATTTTTGCGTGAGCCCCTTTTAGTTCTCCAATCTGAGTATCGTAAAGTCTTATATAACAAGGAGAAGCAACAAGGGATTTTTTAGCCTACCTGTTCGGGGTTTAAGGGTTGTGATAAATTTAAATATGCCTAGCCTCTATACCTTGTATAGGCCTAAAGATTTCTCCAGCATAATTGGGCAGTCTCACATCACTGATGTTTTAAAGGCAGAGTTAGCAAACAATAAGATTTCTCATGCGTATTTGTTTGTAGGGCCTCGGGGAACAGGTAAGACTACAACAGCCAGGGTTTTTGCTAAAGCAGTTAACTGTTTAAACAGGAAATCTGATGGAAACCCATGTAATAAATGTGACATATGTAAAGCGGCCGATGCTGGAACGCTTCTTGATATCGTAGAAATAGATGCTGCTTCTAATAGGCGCATAGACGAAATTCGGGCACTTAAAGAGAATGTAGAATACAGACCGGCTGTTGCTAAATACAAAGTTTATATCATTGACGAGGTTCACATGTTAACAAGGGAAGCCTTCAATGCCTTACTTAAGACCTTAGAGGAGCCTCCTGAACACGTGATTTTTATTTTGGCAACCACTGAGCCTCATAAGGTGCCTGTAACTATTGCTTCTAGGTGTGAAAGATTTGAATTTAGGCTAGGAGGCGACAAAGAGCTAACTAAGCTCGCTAAATCAGTTGCAAAGTCAGAAGGTATTAAGATCGAAGATGACGCCGTAGAGCTTCTGGTTGAGCACGCAGCAGGAAGCTACCGAGATTTACTATCCCTCCTGGATGCAGTGGCCAGTAGAGCAGAGGGGAAGATCGATTATCAGATGGTTCGGAGTATTCTGGGTTTGCCCGATGAGACCATGGTCTTTTATTTCATCTCTTCTTTACTTGAGGGGAGTCAAGATAAGGTTTTTTCAATGCTTGATGAGATATTTACTAAGGGGGTAAACCTGTCGCAGTTTTTAAAGCTTGTGATAAAGAGGATAAGGGATATCCTAGTAGGGAAAAATGTAGAGGGCTATGAGTTTGCCCAGCAAGTTCCACGTTTTAAGCTTACTAAGATTTTAAAGCTACTTGTCGAGGCTTATGAAAACTCTCGTCACAGTTTTGACATGCGCTTGCCTATCCAGCTTGCGGTTCTGGAGATTTTAGATCTGTTAGGTAAGCAGCAGAGAGCGAAGGCTGGGGGATCTTTACAGGCGGCTGATTCTTTATCTGTTTCTTCTAAGCTGGATAAATCAAAAAAAGGTAAGGGCAAAGACCTTGACGAGGAAAAAGTCGTAAAACAATCTGCAGCCAAAAAGGATTTTCGAAAGGATAAAAAAGATACTAATGTACCGCAGCGTCAGAAGGTAGAGAGTGAAGATAAGTCCCGACGAGACACGAAAAAAGAGTCTCAGAGTACTAACCCACGAGGTTCAGATGACTTATCTTCCCTGACCTCTGGTGACCTTTATCAGAAGATAGCAGACTCCTGGAAAGAGTTTATATTAAGACTTAAACCATATAACGGCCACCTCTATGCTTTCCTGCTGCAGTCTAAGCCTTTAAGAGCTAGAGTAAATTCTAACAATCAGGTAGAGTTAGAAATAGCCGTAAAGTTTAAGTTTCACAAAGAAAGGATAGAGCGGCTTAAGAGTCAGAAGGCTGTGTCTGATGAGGCTATAGCATTTTTTGGTTGGCCTTTAAGACTTGTGGTTAAAGTAGACGAGGGCCTTTTTAGAACCACAGCTGCTTCTGAGCGTGAAACTCCACGAAACGGCGTAAGAAACAAATTATCTATCCCTGCATCTAGGCTTGAAAAAGCCGAAACTTCTGATAAGATAGCTGATGAGTTTGAAGATATTTTTGGAGACTCAATAGAGCAAGATGGCAAAGACTAAGAAAGAATTTGTTCATCTCCATCTGCATACTGAGTATTCCATGCTAGATGGGCTTATTAAGCCTAAGGAGCTGATGCCTCTTGTAAAAGAGTATGGCATGCCTGCGGTAGCTCTCACTGACCACGGAGTACTCTACGGCGTTGTGCAATTTTACACAGAGGCTAAAGCAAATGACGTCAAGCCTATAATCGGGGTAGAAGCTTATATAGCTGAAGATCATACAAAAAAGATTAAGAAAGGCGAGGGTGAAAAGGCATATCATCATCTGACTTTGCTTGCTAAAAATCAGACTGGTTACAAAAATCTCTTAAAGCTTGTAAGCATTGCGAATACAACAGGCTTTTATTACAAGCCCAGAATAGATAAAAAGTTACTTAGAAAATACAGCGATGGCCTTATAGCCCTAAGCGGCTGCTATGGAGGGGAGCTGGTAGGGGCTATTCTTAAAAATCGAAATGATGAAGAAAAGGCGATCAAGGCTGCCTTGTCTGTAATCGATGAGTACCGTGATATTTTCGGGGAGAATTACTATCTTGAGATTCAAAGACAAACCTCAGGAGAGGTAGAGAAAAAAGTAGATCCTATTCTTAAAAAGCTTTACAAAAAAACTAAGATTCCTATAGTGGCTACGAATGACGTTCACTATCTTTATCCTGAAGATGCCTCTGTGCAGGAGATTTTATGGGCTGTAAATACTGGCAAAAAGGTGGATGATCCAACACTGTTTAAGAGTGAAACAGATCAACTTTTCCTTAAGACTCCAGAGCAGATGTATGAGCTTTTTTCAGATATCCCTGAGGCTGTAAGCAATACTTTAATGATAGCTGAGCAGATCCAAGAGTATCAGGTAATTTATGACAGAATTCAGCCCAAGTATCCTGATGTCCCAGCAGGAATGACTGCCCAGGAGTATTTAAGACAGCTTGCGTATGAGGGAGCAAAAAGACGATACGGCAAGATTACTAAAAAGATAAAGGACAGAATAGACTATGAGCTCTCAGTAATCCATCAGAAAGGATACGACGATTACTTCTTAATAGTGGCTGATTATATCAACTGGGCTAAGAAACAGGGGATACTGGTAGGCCCTGGGAGAGGTTCAGGCGCAGGCAGCGTTGTAGCTTATTGTTTAGGGATTACAAATATTGACCCATTTGCGTGGGGGCTAGAGTTTGAAAGGTTTTTAAATCCACAGAGGCCTTCGCCTCCTGACTTTGATGTTGACTTCCAGGACGACAGGCGCGATGAAGTTATAGAGTATGTTGAAAACAAGTACGGAAAAGATAAGGTCGCTGCTATTTGCGCCATAGGTAGAATGGATACACGTGCAGCAATAAGGGATGTTTCTCGCGCTTTAGGTATTCCTCTAGAGCTCGCAGATAAAGCTTCAAAGCTTATTCCTGTGAAACGCGGCAAACCTATGCCTATTAACGAGGCTTTAGAGGTTGTGCCAGAGCTTAAGGAGTTGGTTTCACAGCATCCTGAACTCTCAAGAATGATCCAAGCCGTATCTAGAATAAAGAAATTGGCTCGGCATGTGAGTGTTCATGCTTGCGGTTATGTGATTGCTCCTGAGCCCTTGACTGAATATATCGCCTTAAGGACGGCTCCTCAGAATCCTAATCTTGTAATCACTCAGGTAGAGGGTAAGCCTCTAGAGAAGATAGGCCTTATGAAGTATGACTTTTTAGGATTAAGGACGCTTTCCATAATTAAGAATACCTTAAATGCCATTAAGGAGACTCATGGTGAAGAAGTAGATCTTGATTCTATCCCGCTTGATGATCCTAAAGTTTATAAGCTATTTCAAAAAGGTTTAACAGATGCGGTGTTCCAGTTCGAGAGTCAGGGAATGAAAAACTACCTGCGTGAACTTAAGCCTACTCATATCGGAGATATCAACTTCTTGTGTGCAGCTTACAGACCAGGCCCTATGAAGTATATCCCTAGCTATATCAAGCGTAAGCATGGAGAGGAGGAGGTTAAATATCTGCATCCTGATCTAGAGCCTATCTTAAAGGAAACCTATGGAATCGCTGTATACCAAGAGCAGGTTTTAAGGATAGCGGTAAAGATGGCGGGCTATACAGTAGGAGAGGCAGACATCTTAAGAAGAGCGATAGGTAAAAAAGAGAAGGAGACACTACTTAAAGAAAAAGACAGGCTGATCAACGGAATGCTTGAGAAAGGGTACTCTAAAGAAGTAGCAGAGAAGATATGGGAGTATATGTTGCCCTTTGCAGAGTATGGCTTTAATAAATCCCACTCAGCAAGCTATGCTGTGATAGCTTATCAGACTGCTTATCTTAAGACTTATTATCCTGTTGAATTTGTAATGGGACTTTTGACTACAGATGTAAACAGACCTGAGAGGTTAGAGAAGGATTTAGAGATAGCCCTTTCTATGAGGGTTAAAGTTCTGCTACCTGATATTAACAGAAGCCAATTGGGCTTTACGATAGAAGAGGTAAACAAAGACTTAGAACCCTATTGGGTAGAGGACAATTTCTACCAGCGTCTGGCTGCCTCGGGCAAAGACTACTTAGGGGAAATCCGGTATGGTTTTTTGGGAATAAAAGGCGTCTCAGAAAAGGCTGTAAGAGAGATAGTAGAGAAGCGAGAAGAAGGGGGGCCTTATAAGCATCTAGATGACCTGCTAGATAGGGTAGATCTAAATAAAGTAGACCGAAAGAGTTTAATTCTGCTGGCCCAGGCAGGAGCCTTTGACCAATGGGGTGAAAGAAATGCAATGATTAAACAGATTGAGAACCTATATGATAGGTATAAAGATCTTCAGAAGAAAGCTGCTGCTTCTCAGATGATGCTTTTGGGTCCAGTGGAGCACACAAAACCTACAGCTACTCCTTTGCCTGACGTAGAGCCTGCCTCAGCGGCAGAGATTTTAAAGTGGGAGAAGCAACTGTTTGGGGTCTATCTTTCCTCGCATCCGCTTTTGCAGATAAAAGGTTATCTTAAAAGCAAAAAAGCTGTAACAATAAGTGAGGCTAAAAAACAAGCAAACGGTGCAGATGTAGCTATTGGTGTTCAAGTAAAGCGGTTAAGAAAACACACTACAAAAACTGGAGAGCTCATGGCATTTTTAGAAGCAGAAGACCATACAGGAGTCATAGATGTAGTTATATTCCCTCGGGTATATAAGGAATTCGCTAAAAAGGTGTTACTTTCAGTTGATCTAGATAGCACCCCTTTGCTACTTTATGGTTATGTAGACAAGAAGATGGATAAATACAGCTTTATTCTTAAGGACTTCGAGATTATTGACTTTGAAGAAGCTAAAGAATACACCGCGTCAGAAGTGCATGAAGGTTCAGAAGAGCTGGGAGCCACACAATCTTCTCAAGGCACTACTATTATCCTGACCATTAAGGATAATTTAAGTAGAGAAGATCTCTTATCTTTAAAGAGAGCTCTCCAAGAGTTTCACGGCGGAAACTCTGATTTATTCTTTAAATTTAAGACAGGTAAAACAGTAAGGTATAAGTACAGAGTCGTCCCATCTGACACCCTTAGAATGCAATTAGAGAGATTTGGCAGGGTGCAATTTAAGGGACGTTAGGGTTGGGTGTGGCAGTGACAGTGGAAAACTTATCCACATACTCTATATAATTGCCTATGGCTTTCTCTACCAACGATCTGGCTAAGGTATGGGGCCTCGTTAAGATATCTCTCGAGAAACACTTTCCAAAGGCGCAATACAAGGCATGGATAGAGAAATCTACTAAGCTTATTAAATTTAAAGACCAGAAGGCCATCGTTGGAGTGCCTAACGGTGTTGTAAAGCGTTGGCTTGAAGGTAATGCGAAGTACAAGATCTCCCATGTGCTCTCTGAGCTATTGGGTACCAGCATTAGTGTTGAGTTTAAAGTCTCACCTGCCTCGTTTAGAAAAAAGAAGCAGATAGAAGGAGCTATAAGCCTGTTTGATCCTTCTGCTAAGTATTCTGAGCAGGTAAGGCGGGCCTTAGAAAGGGCAAATGTTAATCCAAGGTTCTCGTTTGAGACCTTTATTGTTGGACCTAACAATAGGTTAGCCTATGCAGCAGCTCAGGCTGTGGCTGAGTCTTTAGGAGAGATGTACAATCCGTTGTTTATTTATGGACCTGTGGGTGTAGGTAAAACCCACTTGATGCAGGCTATTGCCCATAAGATTCTGCAGAAGAATCCTTCGTCAAAGGTGTATTATTGTTCCAGTGAAACCTTTCTAAACGAGATGGTAGAAAGCATAAGAGAGGGGAAGTCTTCTAAATTTAGGAATCAATACAGACAGCTTGATTTGCTGCTTATTGACGATATACAGTTTATTTCAAAGTGGCAGAGCACTCAAGATGAGCTCTTTCATACCTTCAATACCCTGTACAATGCGGGGAAACAGATAGTGTTTGTGTCAGATAGGCCTCCTGGACAGATCAATGGGCTTGCTGATCGCTTGCGCTCTAGGTTTGAAGGGGGGATGGTTATCGATATTCTTCCTCCAGATTTTGAGACGCGCCTTGCAATTTTAGAGAAGCTCAATCAGCAAAAGCACATCAAGTTGCCCCAAGAGCTTTTAGAGAGAATCGCAATGATAGTTACAGATAACGTTCGTAGTCTGATAGGTGCATACAACAAATTGCACTCTTACTTTAAGCTAAATCAACAGATAAACCCAGATGAGGTAGAAAGATTGTTAGGTTTTGGTTCAGATCGAATAAGAGCTAATTTAAGTCCAGAGGTCGTTATAAAGGAGGTAGCCTCCGCATTTAACATTCAGCCCCAACAGCTTAAGTCAGGGGCAAGACATGCTTATCTGGTGCTTCCTAGGCAAGTGGCTATGTATCTTATAAGATCAATGCTTAATCTATCCCTTAAAGAAACCGCAGCAAGTTTAGGGAGAAAAGACCATACCACTGTTTTGCATGCCTTAAGAAAGATTGAGACTCTGGCGCAAAACGATAAAAGGTTTTATCATCAGCTTGTTCAACTTAAGAGTAAGATACTTTCACGATGAGGTTCGTCAGGCTGGCAGAGTATGCAGTGCGCTGGGTTCTACAACGGTTTAAGAGATTAAGCTGTTGGAGTTTTTCGCTACTTTTAGCGATATTTATGGCTGGAGTGGTTTTCGTTTTAAGTTCAAATTTTAAAGTAGAGGCTGCTACTGTGTATATAACAAGAAATACCCAAATAGCACTTACCGCAGTTAGCAAAACTAAAGCTAAGGTGGTGGTTATAAGGCAAGTAGATTTTAGGGGGCCTTCCTGGCTTCAACTTTCAGCTTCTGACAATGTTGAGGTTTTTACCATTTGTCCTGCGTTTTCTTCTTTTAAAAATCTTCAGCTGATAAAATCCACCCTTAAAGCTAAGGTTAATCAGATTTCTGCGAATCCTTCAGTGGACTTGGTTTCTAAATGTCTGGCGGTAAGGGTGCCGTATGTTTTCTCTTTAAAAGGTGGAAGAAGTGCCACGTTTTCTCTCGAGTTCTATACAAATGATTATGTGTTTTACACCGGAGGCATGGTGGAGGTGGTATTCCCGGGATTTAAAAAAGGCACTAAGTTTAAGGACAGAATAAAGAGCGGTTCTGTAACTGTGGTGAGGAGCCTGCGCCATACTCTTAAAGTTAGGGTGCCTAAAAAATACGGTCCAGTAGCCTTGTCCTCCCCTAAATCGCCATATGTAATCAAGGATGGCTACTATGTTTTTAGCTATGATCTAAATAAGAACGTTGGGAGATCTCTAAGATTAGTTTTTGGTAAACAGCGCATTTTTAAGTTTGATTTATCGCTTAAAGTTAATGCTACAAGTACCAACACTCCGAATTTTTTAAGGCAGTATGTGAACAACGAAGTTCAGGTGTTTTTACCGAACTCTTCTGTAAGATACGGTCAGAGAGTGCTTTACGATAAGATAGAGCCAACTCCTTGGGAGATAACTCACGATAAAGATGGCAACACAATCGGAATCTTTAAGATCCCAGCCTCTTCAAGTCTTACCATTCATCTGTCAGGGTTTGGGTTTTTAGTCCCAAAAGAATTCAGCGTTAATAAGCTTAAAAAGATTAAACTCTCACAGCTTAAAGCCCCTGATCAGATCTATCTTGCTCCTACACAGTTTTGGCAGAGTGATCATCCAGAGATAAAAAAGATAGCCCTTCGCTTTAAGCGGGATAATCTTTATGATACTCTTATAGCAGATATCGATTTTGTGATAGACACACTGCAGTATGATGAGTCTATCTCCATTGATATGCTACGGCGGAAAGGAGCCCTCAGAGCGCTCCACGAAAAAACAGGGGTATGTATGGAGTATTCAGATCTTCTTATAGCTATTTTAAGAGCTCAGGGGATTCCGGCTAGGGCCGCTTTTGGTAATACCGTAGGGCTACTTACATCTCCTAAATTTAAAGAAGCAGGGCATCAATGGGTAGAGGTGTGGACAGGTTCAAGTTGGTTGCAGGTTGATCCGACCTGGAGTAGAAAGGGCAGTGAGCTAATAGGCCCAGATCTTGACCATTTCATGTATTATGTGGGTTCAAGTCCTCAACAGATTCAGAGCGTGGTTTGTAAAACTTTTGACATAGGTTCTGTGGATAGCATGTGCAAAGAGTATCGATTTCATATAGATGATTCTGAAGTCTCTGTCCCTGACCAGCTAAGGCAGCTGGAAGATATTGTTCCGCTTTCCCGCAAGGTGGAGGGGTCGTTTATGAAAAAGACGTTGTATAAGATAGGGAGCAGTAG
>WFZK01000029.1 GCA_015489595.1 Candidatus Dojkabacteria bacterium
ACCCAGAATTTGAAAAGTACTCTCCAAATCTTACCCATCTTGGTAGGATCACGCCGGTCTATCCTCGCATAAAATCATACACCACAAAATTCCACAGAAGGGTAATGTTAAAGATAAGGCCCACGTATATTCAATTTAAAGAGTACCTACCCTGGGAGATTCTAAAGCAACACGACCTTGTACCTATAAACGCAGCATATCTAAAACTACACTTCCCGGCCAAAAAGCAAGACATCGCCGCAGGTTACGAACGCTTAAGTATCCAAGAAATCTTAGAACTTATCTCTGCAGCTCCAAAACCTAAACGGATAACTCCTATTAAGCTAAAAAAACTTAACGATCCTGATAAGTACCTTCCCTTTTCTTTAACCAATGACCAGCGAAAGGCTTATATTTCACTAATAGATGGCATAAATCAAGGACTCTCAGAGATATTCCTTTACGGCGATGTTGGGAGCGGGAAAACAGCGGTTGCCTTCCTCACAGCGCTAACACTCGCACAAAAAGGATACAGCTCTGTGCTTATGGCTCCAACCAGCGTTCTGGCCTACCAACACCACCAAACAATAAGCAAATGGCTTAAGAAATTAAAGTCAGATATTGACGTGGAACTTGTAACACAAAAGACCAAAACAAAGCTCTTTACCCTTAAAAAGCCAACAATACTTATCGGAACCCATGCGCTGCTTTTTAGAAAATTCGAGGACAGGAAAGCACCAATAAAATTCGTCACAGTAGATGAGCAACACAGATTCGGTACCTCTCAAAGAGACAAGCTAAAAGACTCAAGGTTTATCCTTACGATGTCTGCTACCCCTATCCCACGCACACTAGCTCTCACATTCTACGGCTATCAAAAGGCGATATACATAAAACAGCTCCCTAAAGGAAGAAAGCCGATAAAAACCCTGATTACCCCTGAAGATAAGGTATACGAAATGCTAAAGTGGATAGCACAAGAGGTAAGTAAGAAGAATATCCAGGCCTATCTGGTATTCCCAATAATAGAGGGCGATATTAAGGAATACGGAGTAAAAGCCTGGTACGAAGGGCTGCATGACACCATGTTTAAACATTTAGAGACTGACTTGCTTCACGGCAAGCTAGGTGAAAGCAAGAAGAACCAAATAATGGAGAAATTCGCAAGCGGCAAAACCCAGATATTATTTACAACCTCTGTGATCGAAGTTGGGGTAGACGTGCCCAACGCTAATATCATGGCTATATTCGGAGCTGAAAGGTTTGGATTGGCTCAACTTCACCAATTAAGGGGAAGAATAGGCAGAGGCAGCCGTCAGGCATACTGCTTTATTGTGGGCGATCCTAACCACGATAGGCTCAGATTTTTTGCTAAACACAGTGACGGGATCAAACTCGCAGAATACGATCTCAAACATAGAGGCCCTGGAGACATAGCCTATGGAATATCACAAGCAGGTTGGCAAAAACTAAAGCTCGCCGACTTAAGCAATCTGTATCTGGTCAGAAAAGCGCTTCGTATTTATGAAAGCCTTAACCAGGCTAAGATAAAAATTCCGAAATTTATCAGCTAAGCCTTGAGTCTTCCACCTAACTGATTCTCCACCTTCTTTACTATCTTCTCGCGTAGGTACTCGATCTGCTTGTCAGCAAGGGTTTTTTGGTTTGATTGGAAGACAATTCTTACTGTTATCTGTTTCTTCTTATCCCTAGGATTGGGAGAGTAAATATCAACGGGAAGTATCTCTCGAATCAGAGGCTCTTTCCCTCTAGAGGCTAGATCTTTATTTACTAGCTTAATAGTATCAATTAGGGCTTGATATGGTAGATCTTTATCAACCACAAAACATAGATCTTGAACAACCGCAGGATACTTCGAAGGCTCTACGAACTTAGGTCTTGTATCAGCAAGCTCATAAAGCACATGATACTGAAGTTCGAACCCAGCAACTCCTGTTGTTATTCCAAGATTAGCAAGGGCTTTTGAAGAAACCTCTCCAATTAACCCAAGATATATGTTCTTGTCTTCAACGTTTGAGACAACCAATCCTACGCGACCCTTCTTAAACATACCCAGAGCTTCTTTTATCCAAACAGGGACCTGCTTTTCTGCCTTATCGCTTAAATCATCAGGATGGTAGATTCTAAAATCAATATGAAGCTTTCCTAAAAGATAATCAAGCGCGCGCTTTGCCCAATAGTACACAGGCTCGCTGAGCTCGTAAGCTACCAGGAAACCGACATGTTTATCCTCAGCTGGAAGCTCTATCTCGTCAGCCTTATTAAACCGCATAGGAGGAAGGTACAATGGGTACTCTACTGGCCCCTCTTCGTCGGAATAAACATAACTTCGCCTATAAGTTTTGCCTATCTCAAAAACAGAGACAGAATCAAAGTATTTAAGATTATAAGCTGCGTTGTTTAACAAGGAGGGCATAAGCAGTGTTCGAACGTACTCTACCCCTTCAGACACTGCATTAACTATCTTAAAAGCATCATTAAGAGGCAAACCAAGCTTAGAATAAAGCTGCTCCCCGATAAAATTAAAGTTTACCATCTCGTAGCCTCCAGTCTCTACTAATCTGTCTCGCACAAACCTATCGAACTCAACGTGGCCGTGCACCTGAGTAAACTTAACCTCGCTTACCGGCATCTTTTGCGGGATCTTGTCGTAGCCGTAAATGCGGGCCACCTCCTCATATATATCCACAGGAAGATTTATATCTCCCCTAAAAGTCGGCACAACAAGTTCTAGCTTATCGCCATGCTGCTTCACCTTAAATCCCAATCGTTTAAGGATCTCAACGATCTCAATAGAAGGGATATCTATGCCAATAAACTGGTTAACCGCGGGGATTGATACTGTCAAAGTCTTAGGTTCGACTTTTGTAGGATATTCATCAACAATGTCTGAGATTATTCTAGCTCCTGCGTACTTTCTTAGCATATCTACAGCCACCCCCAAACCTACCAGCGTCTTATTAGGATCTTGATATCTAGAAAACACTGCCGCAGCGTCGGTAAATATACCAAGACTCATACTTGCTCTTCTAATAGCATACATATCAAAAGAAGCAGACTCTAGAATAACCCTTTTAGTTGAACTTGTTACAGAGGATTCAAGACCACCAATAATTCCAGCGATTGCCACAGGTTTTTCCTTATCAACTATCACTAAAGTCTGTGAATTAAGCGGATGGTTTTTTCCATCAAGGGTTTTTATACTTTCAGAATGCTGAGCGTTCCTTACTTTAATCTTGTCTCCCACAACATCATAATCAAAAGCATGTAAAGGTTGGCCTAACAGAAGCATTACGTAATTGGTTACGTCTACCACTATGTTACGAGGCTTTATGCCGTGCTTGATCAGTAACACCCTTAACCATAAAGGCGATTCTTTAATTTCAGGTATCTCCACTACGACTGCAGAATACCGTTTCGCAGCTTGAGGATTTAATATCTCTACGGAGAGACTCACCTCTGGATTTGGCTTTAAGATTTTTAGAACAGGAGCGCTCTTAAGTTCGTCAAAAGGTCTTCTAAGGATAGCTCCTAATTCCCGCGCAATACCTATGGTGCTAAAGCAATCCCCCCTATGGGTAAGAGCCTTGTTCTCTATCTCAAAGATGTAGTCGTCAAGTCCTAGGGCTTTTGCAAGAGACATCCCAGCCTCAAGCTTAATGTTAAGCTCCTCTTGGTTAAGTATCATAATCTTGGAGTGATCCTCGCCTAATCCGAGCTCTAACTCTGAATTTAACATACCATTTGAGACTACTCCGTCTATCTTCTTGGCTCGGATAATCCCATCACTTCTGGCAGGATTCGGATTGTAAGGGACTGCCACCCCGACCGGAGTATAAGGCACGAAATCTCCGGGTTTAATATTGCCAGCACCAGCTACTACGCTCACCTGCCTGTCTCCTAAATCAAC
>WFZK01000030.1 GCA_015489595.1 Candidatus Dojkabacteria bacterium
GTACCTGTATCCTGATCTTGACCTTTATCCGCCACAGAAAGCGAGAATATAGCCCCTGAAGCGTACGGTCCTGCAAGAACACAAGACGGATATTTCATCGTAACCTTGCTACCTACATTTACATCTACCCACTGCATCTTAGCCTCTTGTTCTACCCTAGCACGCTTGGTCACCAGATTATAGACATTATGACTCCAGTTTTGCATGGTAGAATACTTGAATTTCGCACCTTTTTTCACATAAACCTCTACAACTGCAGCATGTAGGCTATAAGTTATCTGCATCGGAGCTGTACAGCCTTCCAAATATTCGGCTTCAGCCCCTTCGTCGATGATGATTAGGGTCCTCTCAAACTGCCCCATATACGGTGACTCCATTCTAAAGAACGCGTGCATAGGCATGGCTACCTTGACCCCAGCTGGCACATATATAAAACTCCCGCCGCTCCAGAACGCAGTGTTTAACGCAGCGAATTTGTTATCAGTGTAAGGCACAAGTTTGCCGAAATATTCCTTAAATAACTCCTCATGCTCTTTAAGTGCAGAATCTGTATCCATAAATATCACGCCCTGCTCCGCTAGTCTTTTCTTTATGCTTCCATACACCACCGAAGACTCGTACTGAAGCTCAACTCCAGCTAAAAATTTCTGCTCTGCTTCTGGAATTCCAAGCTTAACAAAAAACGCTTTAATATTCTCTGGAATATCCTCCCATCTTTTTTTAGGGGTTTTAGTAAGCGGAGAAAAATAGTTTATTGCATTAAAATCGATCTCAGAAAGAGATGGCCCCCATTGGGGCAAGGGTTTAGTCAGGAAAGCTTCAAGAGCCTTAAGCCTCAATTTTCGCATCCATTCAGGCTCCCCTTTGTAGTCAGAGATCTTGTTTACAATAGCAGCAAGATCAGGCATAGAGGATTATAGCAGGAGAAAAGGGGCTGGCTACACCCCAGTGACAATATTACTTTTATCTAAAACTGACTCAAATCAGCGTAATCCTCCAGGAAGCCCAGAGGGTGGTCCCCATTCCTTATTGTCCCAAAAGTCACCCTCTTGTGAAGATTGCGAACCCTTCTGTCCTTTCAACCATTCATCAAGTCCTTTAAGAGCATTTGCTTCAGGCGCCGGTGCGCCCAGGTTACGCCAGGGAGGTTGCTCTTTCTTTGTTGCATCTCCGCCGTCCCTTTGAGGAGAACGCTCTCCTGATCCTTTAGGAATTCTATAAGGCATAGTCTATCTATAAGAAATTAATATGGGATTATACTACTTAATCTTCCTGAATACCACTGTGGGAAAGTAGAGCAAAAGATCCTTGCTTTATTGTACACAGCCCCAAGCTTATCTTTTCTATACTCCGCCAAACCCTTGTTTCTCTACCCTCTCAACCAGCTCTTTTCCTCCTGATGCTGCTAGCTGGCCGTGTTTTAAAACATAAACGCGATCTGCAGGGATGTAATTATGAACCCTGAAGGTATGCGATACCACAACCAGCGCTGCTGAGTTTTTCTTAGCATAAGAGTAAATCTGAGTAAAAAGCTCTTTCTCGGCATCTACATCTAGCCCCGAATCTAGCTCATCTAAAAAGATATATTTTGGCTTAAGTAAAAGCATTGAAAGTACCTCTACCCTCTTTTTCTCACCACCACTGAAACCCACATAAAGATCACGGTCGAGCAAAGCATGCTTGATCTTTAACCTTTTAACCAATGGATTTAAAACCTTTTCTCGAAACTCTTGCTTAGAGAGCTCTTTATGAGTAGATTTGTACGAATGATACAAAAAATCGAATGTTTTAAGCCCTGGAATAGCCACAGGTTCCTGCCAAGAAGCAAAGATACCTAACCTGCTACGCTCATATGGCTTAAGCTGGGTAATATCTCGGTTCTCTACCACTATTTTACCGGAAGAAACCTTAAAAATCAGTGAGCCCATTATTGTATGAATAAGCGCACTTTTGCCCGCACCGTTAGGGCCTAGAATATATGTTACCTGCCCTCTTTTAAAATCTGCATTAACGCTGTCTAAAACCTGCTTTTTGCCAACTTTTACGCTAAGATCTATGCACGAGAGCATTGGAGATTATAACCTATCTTTCGACCCAGCGATAAACCCTAAGCGAAGGATCTGCTATAGACTTTACATGAACAAAATACCCCAGCTGCCAGAAGATAGGAAAATCAAACCCGTATACCTTTTGTTCATACTGCAGCCCCTCGTACCTGCCTGACTCCCACCTTGAGACATTAACCACTGTGATCTGTTTTGTCTTGTTGATCTCGTCGATTAAACTCTTTGCAGTATAGGTTCTAGACGGGCTGTAGAATCCTACTAAATTCCAACCCCTAAACATATATACCGGAACGGGCTCTGAAAACATGTGCCCTGAAAATCTAACCTTAATGCTTTGATTAGAGAGATTTCGGATTACATACCCGACTCCAGGAACAATCGGGAAGTCAGAGTCCTGAGCATATCCTGAGGTTCCTACGACTCCGAACTGATCAACTGTATGCCATTTGCCATCATAGCGAGCAACCAGCGAGAACTTACCATGTTTTCTAAGGTATCTTAAAAGCTCTGAAGCTTTAGTAAGGCTTTTGTCTTCAAACGCAAAAGGAAAATGAACAAAGTTATATCCTGGCTCAAACGTGTACTCAAATTCAATGGTTTTAGGCTCTATTCTGATTGAAGAGATGGAAACTAAATCGTTCAGGTATTTCTCAGATGGATCTTTTTTACCATTACCGTTGGTATCTAAAAATATCTTGTAGGCCTGGCCAGTGTCTGGAATCTTTACTGTATATTCTCGTCCTCTGAAGTACAAAGTGTACGTGCCAGGGGCTTTAAACTCTAAAGTGCCATCAGAAGAGTAAGTGTAGTATTTTTCTGCAGCTGAAACAGTAAATAAAGATTCGAATAACGTTAGTGTTTTGCCGGGTTTAGCAGGAACTTCTCGCACTTTTCTAACACATATGTACCCGTCTGCTTCTTTTTTAGCTTCATACCCTTTCTTACATTCATACCTTTTAACCCACTGGTTGCTTGCTCCGACATAGACATGGCATTCTCTATATTCTCCTGAAGTCGGCTCTGCCCAAAAGGCTTTTCCTCTACACACCTTACTTGCGGGGTACACATAATAAGCACTAGCTGGGTAGAGCAGCTGGACTTTATCAGGTGGATGATACTGTCTATACTCACTCGTAAGCGTGGGGTCACAAAGGTAAACTGCCTTCTTCGTAATAAGACTATAAACTCTTACTCGCTGCCTTCCCAGAGGGCAAACCTTAACCACGCGGACTCCAGTAGCAGTACGCAGAGGCAAAGATACGGCCCTACCATCATCCACCAGCCTCTCGTGAATTGCTCTATTTATCCCTTCTGGATATATCAAAATCTCTCCCTTTTTCTCCGCCCATACTAAAGTACCGCGATAGCGGGTATATCTTCCTAAAAATTCTCTTATCTGATCAGTATACCCTGCAAGATAATCTACCTTAGAGAGAGGTTTTAGAAGACTCTGCCAATAAGCATCTGGTTCTTTAATCTGCTTATACAGGGGTACCGAATAAACCCTCTCACTTTCTCCTGTCTTGATATTAACTATATAAACACCAACAGTGCATATCTTGGCTGAGGTGCTCTTCGTACTAACGAATCCGTACTTATTCATCAAATCGGACTTGGCCTTACGGGCAAATCCTAGAAACTCAGAGACTATTCCATTAAGCTGCGGTTTAGATCTGGCCACTCTCTGTTCAGCTACGTAAGAAGGACATATTCCTGAGGTCTTAAACTGCACAAGTACTGGGAACTTAAGCTTTTTCTCAGGTATCCTTACTTGATCTAACCGCTTAGAGGGCTTCTCCGTTACAACGGGTGTAGTAGTCGGCTTACAGAGAATAGGCTTTGTTTGTCTCCAGAATTTCGATATCTCAGCCCCATCAGGATGGATGCTATACTCGTACGTATGACCTGGAGAAACCTTTAAATCTATATATTTTACGGGATTTCCCACCCCTTGGACTTTTGGATTATGAGCGTATCTATAGCTCCAGGCTTTTCCATCTACTCTACGGGCTATTGTATAGCCCTTCTCACTTAGATTGGTGTCTTTAAATACTATTTCGACCCTTCCATTCTTGCAGCTATAACTTATAAGCTCTACAGGCCTAAACTCGACCTTTTTAGCCTGGACAGAAGATGCTTTACTTGCCGCCGACGTGGGTTTCTTGCAAGCAATCTGCGGCGTCTGGCTCCACGGTCCTACAGACTTACCATCTAATAAGGGCTGAACACTGTAGACGAACGTCTCTCCGAAATTTACTCCTTTGTCAACAAACACAATCTTTTTGCTTGCAGGCACTCTCGCATACCAATAATTCCACACTCCTCCTGACTTTCTGGCAACTCTATATTGCGCTACTGCGGGATTTAAATTTATGTACTCAATTCTAACTACTGGTTTACCTGAATCTATCTTACATTCTGCTTTTATAAGCCTGGCCTTAGATAAGCTAGGGGATTTGCTCGGCTCAACGTCAGATTGAGGGGTTCTTACCCCACCATGGGTTCCAGAGAATTGATGTTTTATGCCGCACAGCTTCTGGTCTACTATCTTAAATACTGCTCTCTGACCATTTTGGACACATTTTAAACACCTGTTCCCTGCCACAGCGTAACTGCCTATGTCGTAAGGCTTAGAGCCTATATAACACTGGGTCTTAGAAATCCTCCGGTTGGCTATGAGGGTTCTAAGGTTCGGAGAATCCTCTTGCTTGCGTAAACCTAAAACATCGATATCTACAACTGGAGCTTTTGCAAATACATTGAAATTTAGAGCCTGAGCAGTTGCGGTGGGTAATCTAATATCAGGGAAAGGTGCATTGTGCTTTAGGTCAACTATTTTTCTTACGGCAAGACCGTCTTTAGTATAGACCTCTACTGCTTGATACACTGAGCTATCATCACCTGCTACCACTGGCTCTCCTGACTTAATCGACCGTGCGTTAGCCA
>WFZK01000031.1 GCA_015489595.1 Candidatus Dojkabacteria bacterium
AACAAGAGGCTAAGATGCAGTGGGTAGATGTAAATGTAGGTAGCAAGGTTACGATGAAATATCCGTCTTGTGTTCTTGCAGGACCGTACGCTTCAGGGGCTATATTCTCGCTTTCTGTGGCGGATAAAGGTCAAGATCAGGATACAGGTACGAAAATGATTCATCTTGCCCCTAATACCCGATCTCTTGTTGTGACTAAAGCTATCGGGAAAAGAGGGGGAGTAAATGAGTATAGGGGGCTCATAGATATAGGGACAAAGGCTAAAAATAGTGTAAGTAATGTATCTTGTGACGCTTTGTTGTTAGACAATGAAAGTTACGCAGGGACCAAGCCAGTAAACAGGGTAAGAAATATGCAAAGCAAAATCTACCATGAGGCTACTATTTCTCAGCTTGACGATTTGAAAACTTATTTTCTGCAGGCTCGGGGGCTAAGCCCTTTTGAGGCTAAAATGGCTGTAGTATCTGGTTTTGTAGAAGAGGTAGCACGTCGTTTACCTTTAGAGTTTGCTCTTGAATTCGATAAGCTTTTAGAATTCTTGTTTAGCGATGAAGAAGATTAAGATAACGAAAAAGGGGGCCTACGAGTATCGTTTGGCAGAGCCCGTTATGTTTTTGGTAGACACAGCAGATCCTGTTAGGATTCGAATATCTTCATACATTGAATCTGATGCTTATATAGAGACGTACTTTGTGCCTTTAAAAGAGGGGTTTAATATTGAAGCTAGTGTAAATGTCGTGGTAGTAAAAAACGTATCCGTTGTTTTAAAAGCCGATACATGGGTTGCGAATGCTCTTAATGCACCCAAGCTTCCGGAGCTTAAAGGGATATCTAAAGGGAAAGTGGTGGTTAATCAAAGGGTTTTGATGTTCTCTGATTGTCAGGTTAATGCTGTTCCGGAATTTAGTATCTTGCCTGGAGGAATTGAGCAAATCCACGGACTGGTGATATTTAGCTTAGAACCGGAACAGGTTTATTTTTTGGAAAGTAGGGGTATAGAATCGTTGGAAAGTCTGTGGTTTGAATGATTACCAGTTTTCTAGGATTAAATCTTTAGTGGGGAATAATTTCTGCGCCTTTTCTACAAAGCTAGGTTTCCCAATAACAATATATTTGGCGCTGGGTATCTTTATTAAATTTAGATACCCGTCGAAATGGCCAAATTTAGCCTTAGGGTGCCTTTCTCTAGAAAGGATTGGAATGTATTTTCCATATTGTTGTAGCTCCTCTCTAAACACCAGGCAGTAGAAATACCTTTCTTGATGTACTATTGTAAGGCGTACAAATTTGGCATGTCTGGCATACCATCCTGCTAAAGGACGAATAGGGGAGATTCCACTTCCTGCAGCGATGAATACCAGGTTTTTCATATTTGTGCCTATCTTTTCAGGGGTAAGAACCCCAAATGGACCTTTTACTTCAACTTCTTCTCCTGGTTTTTTGTCGGCAAGGTAGTTGCTCATCAATCCCCCGGAGACTTTTTTTATATAAAGCATGAGAGCAGGTTCATGGGGATGGCCGGCAATTGAAAAAGCTCGCGTTACTATCTGATTATTAATCGATGCAGTGATGGTAATAAATTGTCCAGGCTTGTAGATAAAATTGCTGGGTTTTTCTAGATACAAAAAGAAGCTGTTGCACCGGGTATGTTCGATTTTGAGTATCTTCATTATAGGATTATATTGGCATTAAACAATTTTGTAAAAGTAAGACTAGCTTTAAGCGAAGTCGATTCTTGCCCTACGAGGGTTTTGACAAAAGATTTTACTGCTGTCTTAGATTTTCTATTAATCCAGCATAAAACCATAAATTGTGGAGAGAAGCCAGTGTATAACCTACTGGGTTTTTATTCTTTAGCATGAGTCTTACGTAGGCACGAGTATAGTGTTTACACACAGGGCAGTTGCAAGTCTCGTCAATCGGAGACAGATCACTTTCGTATCTTTGAGATTTTATGTGAAGAACATCGTAGTGTTTTCCGCGTGGTTCTCCTTGGGAGGGCGACACGAATAGTAATCCGTGGCGAGCGTTACGGGTCGGTAGTACACAATCAAAGATATGAATTCCTAGCTTATACAGCTTCACTATATCGTCGGGTGTCCCTAACCCTAAACCATAAAGCAGAGTGGAGGTGTCAAATGAGTCTATGAAGGTTTTTATTATCTCTAAGTTTAGTTTTCCATCTTTAAGAGGCCACCCCCCAAATCCGTAACCATCAAATCCGATCTTTTTAAGTTCCTGGGCGGATTTTCTCCTTAAATCTTTGTTGTTCCCCCCTTGAACTACGGCTATGAGAATAGGCCGGTAGAGTGTAAGTTTATGCTTCTCTAGCTTAGGTTTTGTCCGATTGAACTCTTTTTGAGAGATCCCGAGAAGCTTTAGGAATTCCATTTTGGCACGCGCTGCCCACTCTGCTGTTATCTTTACAGATTCTCTAAGTTTGGCTTTGTTTTCATCTCCCCATACCGGGTAGTCAAGCGTGATTCTTATATCAGACCCTATACTGTGCTGAATTTGCTGGGAGAACTCAGGGGTGAGCACTATTTCTGTATTGTCCATTTTAAATCGAGCTTCATCTGAATCGATTTGGCCTTGACCTTTAGAATGAATAAGCGAAAATACCTGAAATCCACCGCTATCAGAAAGGACTATCTTGTTTCTAAGCCATGGAATAAGAGAGGTAATCGGTTGTTTATCCAAGCCTAAAATGTGCAGATACAACGTAGTTACTAATACCCCGCTTAATTTGTTGGGGAGAAGATGCAACGGTACGCTGTGAACAGTTCCATAAGTAGCATCTGGGAAAAACGCAGGAAGACTAAGCTCTTTGGGGTATGCCATTAAGGCTATAATCCTATAATTTAAGAAGATCTTGTACTGTCTGAATAGGTTTGCGGGTCTTGCTTACCTCTTTGTTGAGGTTTCTTAGAAACTCCTTAAGAGTAATTCGCGGTTTGTTGAGTAGTTTATATATAGCTAATACGCTATCATAGTTTAATGGGCCTGCGGCTATGTAGTCTGCAATTAAGTCAGGATTAACATCGGTTATCACAGGAACTTTTTGAGCAGCGTTCCCAGGGCGGATAAGCTGGACAACATATTTAGCTCCACACTTGCTGCATGTTAGTTGCACCACTAAAGAGTTGGTGGTATTATATAGTACCGTTATATCTTTACGCCTGTAAGGCGTACCGCATTTATCGCAGTATGCGACTATATTGTTTAACACAAAATCCTTTAGCTCCTTCATTTCGTCTAACATAAACTATTATATCACACCATGTCTGAACTCCTTAAAAGGAAAAAGATTAAAAAACTCCTGGAGAAGGGTGAAAAGCAGGGGTTTCTAACCGAGGTGGATATTTTGGAGGCATTCCCGAATCCAGAGGTTGATATTAAAGAGCTGGAAGAGTTTTTAGAGCTTCTTGAGAAAAAAGGCATTGAGGTATTGTATGAAGAGCAGGATAGGTCAAGCCCTCAAAAGCTCACTTTAGAAGATAAGCTTAGGATACTGGAAAATATTCAGGCTAGTGTAACCGGAAATCCTTTAAGGTCATATCTGCAAGAGATAGGAAGCATACCGTTGTTGACAGCAGAGGAGGAAGTAATCTTGGCAAAGCGAATAAAGGCTGGTGATAAGAAGGCAGCTCAGCTTTTAACTTTGGCTAATTTAAGGTTGGTGGTAAGCGTAGCTAAAAAGTATGCCAGAAGTGGTCTTGATTTCTTAGATCTTATTCAAGAGGGCAATATTGGTCTTATGAAAGCCGTTGAGAAGTTCGATTACAGAAGGGGCTTTAAGTTTTCTACCTATGCTACATGGTGGATTAGACAATCAATCACTAGAGCTATAGCAGATCAAGGCAGGACTGTGAGGCTTCCTGTTCATATGTATGAGACCATCAACAGGATGAGGAAGGTGAAAAATGAACTTACCACTAAACTAGGTAGACCTCCTACGAATAAAGAGTTAGCCGAAGCTTTGGGAATGACTCCAGAGAAAATCGAGTACATCAACAAGATCTCTCAGTATTCTGTTTCTCTTACTGCCGATAAGACCGAAGCTCACGATGATGAGGCTGTATCTTTAAGCGAGATCGTTTCAGATGTAAATCAAGAAGGCCCAGATGAGATAGCTACTCAAGAGATTCTAAAGCACGATGTAATGCAACTTTTAAAGGAGCTTCCAGATCGCGAAAGAAGAGTGTTAGAGCTTAGATTCGGGCTGGTTGACGGGGTTGTTAGGACTTTAGAAGAGGTTGGGAGAGAATTTG
>WFZK01000032.1 GCA_015489595.1 Candidatus Dojkabacteria bacterium
CCCGGGGCGGAGAAGGAGATTTGAGGGTAGGAAGGCAGGAGGGAACTACAACTATATCTCCCCAAGAAGTAGTAGAAGCAGCAGCAACAGTGAGTGGCAAACCTAGTCAAGCTCCTGAAGAAGGGGCACCACGTGAGCCTTATCCCTCTCTATTCCCCCAGGGAACCATTCCACTAGCAGATTTGGTGCCTCCATATGTAGACCGTAGATAAGCCTTAATGGCAATTTTCCTTGCGCTTCTTATGGGCTTAAGCAGGTCATTGGAGGTTATTCAAAGGCTTGTGGGTCGTCTTAATAAGCTTTATAAGCTTTTTCCTGGCTTGTCAGTAAGTGAGGGGCCGAAAGTTGAGCAGAGTGGTCGCGTTCCTTTCGAATTTGATAGACGTACTTTTTTTAAATTTCTTTTTACCCTGGGGGGAGCAGCAACAGTAGCCTCCACTTCTGCTGGCTGTAGTGAGACGTCTTTGCCTGTTTCTAGTCGAGATAGGGAACTAAGTCATGTTGTTGAACCCTTTGGAGGTTTGCAGGTCAAAGCTATTCCTCTAGAAGATGGTATTAGTTTTAAACTAGGCATTATTGATTCCAAGAATAATTTTCACGAAATTGTCTGGAATCAAGGGACAGACCCTATTCCCCTAGGGAGCGACCCAGTAAAGGTCAGAGAGTGGTTAAACAAACACGCTCCTGAAGGGACTAAGGAGAGACTTAGAAACGTCCCTGATAACCAGATTCTTATTATTAGATATCTCCTTTACCTATTCCATGAGTTACGGTTTAAGACGGTAACTCATAGGTCCCTGCAGAAGCCAGACATTGATTGGGATAAGAGGAGTGTAGAAGGGTGGATAACTTTCCAGATGTTTCGTGCTTTATATGAAAACGAAAGAGGTATTTCCCCAGAGGCTGCGGGGGTTATAGAGAGATTGTATTTGGATTTTGGGCTAGCTCCTTACCCGTGGGGGACGGAGTTGGATACTATTGTTGAGCGTCTTTGTAGAAGTTTTTGTGGCAGGTCGTATCGATTCGAGAACTATCAACCAATACAACTTACAGAGGTGTCCCTCGTGTCGGATGGAACACAGATTAGGTTCAGGGGAGGCGATAGTGAGGCACTAGTTGAAAATTGTGATGTTAAGTTACCTGGCGGTGGGGATGGAAAGCTAGCGGATTTTCTTAACTCTGCTCCGGGTAGGGAGGGTTGGTATATAGATGGGAAGGGTAGAGTCTACTCGGCTTTTGCTGTGGGTTTGATAAAGAAAGTGAGGCTAGGGGCTGATTCCCCACATCTGTTAGTCATTTATTATGACGAGGGAAACAATTTGAAAGTTCAGATGGTAAGTCTATCAGATATAGTGGCTGGTAAGGTGGGATTTGTTTCTAGGCGTGTTATACAAAGTTTGTATCAAGGAAGACCAGTAGAGGTCTCAAGCTCTGGCATTCCGGTAGGTGGAGAGAGGATGTTTAAAAATCTAGTTAGTATTTTGGCATATTATTTCCTTTTAGCCACAGGTGGCTATCTCCGTAAGTCGGGGCAAGACTTAGCCAGAGAGCTGCAACAAGCAGCTAAGAGTTATGGGGGCTCTATGGCTCAGACTATAGAGCAGGCGCTTAGGGAAGTGCCAATCACAAGTACTCGTGAGGTGTTAGAAGCAAGGGTTCGTTCTTTTATTGAAGCGGTACTTAGTGGGTTGATTAGTCCTGCAGACGGTAGAATAACGGTGGCCAGGCAAGAGATACCAGAAGTTCTCGGGGAAGAAGGGCTTGTGGCAAGACTTAGGGGGTCTAATGGAGAAGTAGCAGACTGGCCCCTTAAGGGTACTATGGAGTGGGTGGGGCCAAGTGAGTTAAGCGTAAAGTTTGAATCAAAGAACGGAGAACCTGTCGCGGAGTTCTCCTTAGGTAATCAGGATTATCAAATAGAGGGTTGGGATGATGTTTTTTCGTTGATTACACAATTAATCCCTGCACACTTTGAGAATTTTGAAAGTAGGGATGTAGCGGATGTAGTTCTTGCTGCAATTGGGTTTTCACTATTATTTATGGTAGCGAAGGAACCAGGACTTCTCGGGGATTTACAAATTGAGCGTTTGGTAAGTAAAGCTATTCTTAGGACTGGAAAGTTGAGCGGCAGAATAGCAAGGTTGGCTGCAGGTGCTGTAGCAGCTCTCTTATCGAGGTTATAGTGATGTTCGTAGGGGGTTCTGCTACAGGGGCAAAAAATACATAAACGGTTTTTGCTGTGCGGATAATAATTTTCAGGATGCTGAAAACGGACGGACTTCAGGGGTGAACTGCATTTCTCTTTGCCTAAGCCCTCCGCGGTAGGGTTTATGCTGAATTAGTAAGATATAATATGCCATGGTCCGTTTAGATACTTTAGTTAAAGAGTATATAAAAACACACTTTAATATAGAACTTTCTAGAAGTTTTATTCAAAAAATCCTGCAGCTAGGGGCTGTCAAATTTAATGGCGAGGTGATAAAGCGCAAGGGTTTTAAATTTCCAGATGCTTCTTATATAGAGAAGCTAGAAATAGACGACAAGATTGTTAAGGCTGTTATTGATGAGTATGTATCCGGAAAAACCTCGGCTTTAATCAGTGAGCGTTGGCATAACGAAGAAGCCACTATTCAAGATATACCCAACGGGGTATTGCAAAAGATACCATCTCTAGGGACAGATGATATTATTTACGAGGATGACAACTATCTCTTAGTTTATAAGCCGCCGGGTATGCTTGTACATCCTTCGTCTGCATCGGCTCTGCAAGATTGTATGGTATATCGATTCGTTAAATATATGCGAGAAAATTTAGGATATGTCCCTAGGGCAGGTCTTTTGCATCGATTAGACAAACCCACGTCAGGCCTCTTGCTTTTTGCCAAAAACATGCGTGCATACAACCATGTAAAAAAGCAGTTTATGGATCGTCAGGTGCTTAAGCTGTATTTTGTGGGTTTTGATCTTTCAAAGCCTACATCTGGTTACGCTCGCAAGATTATTAGCTTTTTTAATCAAGATAAGCTACACAATTTTTTTAAGCTAGTAAAAAATTACAGCGATGAAGACCCGAAGAGAGTATTTGACTATGTTTACGCATTAGACAGCGTTGAATTAAATGGGTACATAGCTATGTCTAGGACGCGAAAATTTAGTAGATTTGATGTTTC
>WFZK01000033.1 GCA_015489595.1 Candidatus Dojkabacteria bacterium
AGAGAGGGATAAGGCTCACGTGGTGCCCCTTCTTCAGGAGCTTGACTAGGTTTGCCACTCACTGTTGCTGCTGCTTCTACTACTTCTTGGGGAGATATAGTTGTAGTTCCCTCCTGCCTTCCTACCCTCAAATCTCCTTCTCCGCCCCGGGTCTCTGTACTCATGATAGTATTATACTATAATTCACTCCCCTATCCCACGGCACTAAATTTCCAAAGCTTAGAAGATCGACTGGTACTCCTCTATAAACAAAATTCCGCGGCGGCATATTAGATAGATAAGACACAGTTGGAATATGTTGAGCAAACCTGGTTTTAAAAACCCTGTACCCTATAAAGTCATCTTCTATTCCAAGCTCAGATACAACCCTATCTACAACCTGCTTATCTGAACTTCTAAACACCCAATGATCAGAAGACACATACCCCCCTATGTATGCTACATGCACAGGTAGCGACCTGTTAAGCAGAGATTGGTTGACAATCACCAAATATGAATTTTCCTTACCACCCCCTATGCTCTGGTCCCAATAATACTCTGAGATTGGCCTCTGCGTAAACAAAACTACATTAAAGGCACCGCGGTACTCCGGAGTCTGCCACTTAAACTCCCTAAACATAGACTTGGCTACGTGCAAAGGCGTAGTGATGATAATTCTTTCTGGAAAGTGGCTTTCTATAAGCTTATCAACACTTGACACCGGAGTTTTTAAAAGTATTTTTACTCCTAAGCTAGACAAACGTTTAACTAAAGCATCTAGCACGACCTTAAAGCTTGGCTCTATAACCCCCAGCGTTTCGCCAAAGATTATATCTTTAAGACTAAACCTGGCATGGATTCTAGCCCACAGCCAAGATAAACTTACATCTTTGTACGCCTCGCCAAACTTTTTATACATCATTAATCTAAAGCCAGATGGATGTGTAAGTTGACGCGGGAAGAATCTATAGACATCTCTTAATGCCAGGGATTTTACTAGCTTCCAAAAAGGCAAAGCAGTCAGTCCTGCAAACAGTAAGAAATCTAAAGGATGAACCAGAGTTCGACTAAATCTGTTTTTTACCTTTCGGAACACTAGACTTTTTGACAAGTTAAGCTCAGCAAGCAGGCGCTTAAGATTTTTATCCTTTGAAAAAAAGTGGTGGTAGAATCGTTCGATGTAGAAGGACTCGCCTGCCACTGTTATTTTCTCAACGGAGGCGAGCCCGCCTATGTGCGGGCTCGCCTCAAAAATTATGACTTGACGGCCGCGCCGCGCCCAAGCGCGCACGGCCGTCAAACCTGCTATACCAGCACCAACCACTAAGACTAACGGTTTTTTTACAACCACCGATACACTTTTTTTCGCCTGCGTAGAGTTCGAGGCCGCGTTTTTTCGGCTCTGCTCTGCTCCACTGCGTTTTTTTGTAATCAGGACTCTAGCCGTTTTGTTCCCCTGATTTGCCACCGCTGTAATCTTTTAGCTTAAGCTAGATATTAAAAAGCCAAAAACTAAAGAGGATAAACCAAACAATCAAAAGTGCAAGCTCAAAATACCCCTTCTCACGCACCAGAACCCCTAAAAAACGCAATACCAACTTAAACCCAACCAAAATTACAAACACCCCCTTAGCTACAACCCAAGCTATACCATCTTTAAAATTCAACAAAAACCACGGATACCTGCTAAGCCACTCGATAGTATTCCCCTCTTTGATGTAAGGAAAAATAGAAAAGCCACGTGTTGCATCGTAATTCGCCGCTGCATACCACAACCTGCCTATTAGAAATCCCCAAACAATAGCCATAGATACTACGCTGAAGAAATAAACCGTACTGAGCTGAGGAATCTTCCCTACTCTCACCAAAAAATTAAGCACTCTTCCCGTAACATACCAGCCAGAATATAAGAAGAAAAGCACAAGCAACCAGATCATTTCTTTTTAACCACCTTTTTTAGCCGCTTTGCGGGATTAGACTTGCGAGCAGGAAAAATCAGTCTAAAGGGAGAAAGAACAGCATTTTTAAGAGATACGAAGCTGCGGTAAATTACAGCTCCCCACCAGATCATCCCTTCGTACAGGGATGAAAAAACTCCAGGAGCACTAGATTTTCTCCTAGCCTGTTTGGATTCTTCATTTTTTACTAAGCTAGCACCGCAACTTACACAATATGTATACGTCACAGGATTCTCAGCCCCACACTTTTTACACTTAACCTTAAGGGCAGCACCACATTCAAAACAATATGCATTATCAGTGCTCTGAGCCCTCCCACAACTCGGACACACTACTACCTGGCTTAACTCATAATCCAAAAGTTGCCCTTCTTTTTCCATAAACCTACTATCTTCTACAGTATGAAGCGGCCGAGCCAAAAGATAACCTACAAACCCCAGTACATTGAAGGGAAGCACGAAGACAAACCAAAACACTGGAACAAGCGGATTTCTATACCTTTGCACAGCATCATAAAACACCCATACGCTAAAAACTAACCAAACAAACACCAGCCAATAACCTATGGCCTTAAGAAGAAAAACAGCGTCAATATGAACCGTATCCTCAATAAGATTTATCACGAACTCGCTAAATTCTCCCGTAGGAGTCGGGGTAACCGTCGCGCTTACAGGCATATAGGATTCTAACGAAAATTGATCTGTAGTGCAAAGGGATCTTGGGGAAAAATCGTAAAGAGTCGATTTTTCCCCAAGATCCCTTACACTGTCCTGCCGATGACAATCGCAGTAGAAGGTGAGCGCTAATCTTTGCCACAGGCCCTAAGTTCGCCTTCCCCCCCGCGGTATTAAAGATTGCCCCCAACAGAGAGATTTAAAACGGCCAATTTTTCCCATGCCCCCCAGCCCCCTATGCTATAATCTTACACGGGCGAGTGGCGGAATTGGCAGACGCGCCGGACTCAAAATCCGGTGGTGGTAGCCCCACCGTGCGGGTTCGACTCCCGCCTCGCCCAGGGCAGAGTGTGGCAGAATTGGAAAAATCAATTCTGCCACCCGCTGCCCTGGAAAACCCAATATCCCCCAGATTTTCCAACACTCGCCTTGCATAATACCTCAAATCTGGATCTCTTCCGGCTGATAGCCTCCTCTACCTTCTTCACCCTGACTTATAACTCTCTACGTTAGGAGCAACTTAACTTGCCGGAAACTCCGCGCTGACAAAATCACCCCCTTACCGCAAAATTCATACCACAAAATAGCGACCTACTCCTCTTCCTTAGCCAGATCCCTAAAGCTTGCGATCTCTTTAATAAACGCAAGCTCTACTATCCCTGTGGGACCGTTTCTGTGCTTTGCTATCTTTATCTCTGCTATGCCCTTCTTATCTGTGTCTGGATCGTAAAATTCTTCTCTGTGAATAAACATAACCACATCTGCATCTTGCTCTAATGCTCCGCTTTCACGAAGATCAGAAAGCTGAGGCATCCTATCTTGCCTCTCCTCTACTCTACGCGAAAGCTGAGACAAAGCAATAACTGGTACCTCAAGCTCTCTTGCCATATTCTTAAGCTCCTGGGATACCTCAGAAACCTCTTGCACCCTACTTTCCTGCCTATTACCCTTAACCAACTGAAGATAGTCTAAAACAATAAGATCTAAACCATGTTCGAGATAAAGCCTTCGAGCTTTGGTTCTAATCTCAATAATATTCTGGCCCGGCTGATCATCTATCCAGATATTAGCCTCAGATAAAACTCCCATAGCATCGCTGATCTTGGCATATTCCTCATCTGTAAAACTCCCTGTCCTTATATTCCAAAAACTTACCCCGCTCTCCATGGCTAAAAGCCTCTGAATAAGCTGGGTCTTAGACATCTCAAGCGAGAAAATAGCAACGTTTTTCTTGAGCTTAACAGCAGCATGCCTTACAAAATCCAAAGCCAAAGATGTTTTACCTATAGAAGGCCTAGCTGCCACAATTATCAGATCGGATTTCTGAAAACCTCCGAGCATCTTATCTAGATCCTTAAACCCAGACGGAAGCCCCATAATTCCGCCCTCATTCTCGCTAACCAGTGCCGCCTCTTCATAAACTTGCTCTAAAAGATCCTTAA
>WFZK01000034.1 GCA_015489595.1 Candidatus Dojkabacteria bacterium
AGCTTCGCAGAGCTTTGGGATTTCGTAGACATACCCCTTAAAAACCTCTCCTCAGGGATGCAGGTAAGGCTCGCGTTTTCCATTGCTTTTTTAAGCGAAGCAGATATTTATCTACTCGATGAGGTATTAGCTGTAGGGGATATTAAGTTCCAGCAAAAGAGTTTTAAAGTATTGCAAGATCTAAAAAAACGGGGCAAAACCATCGTAGTAGTGACCCATAACCTAGACTACGTAATCAACAACGCAGATCGCGCAGCCCTAATGTGGGAACACAAAATGGTGCTTATTGATAAGCCTAAAAAGGTGGTAGAGAAGTATAGGGAGGTGTATAACTTGGGCTAATAGGGCGGGGGCCAAAATCGTAAAGACGATTTTGGCCCCCGCCCTCGCTTTAATTCACTCCGTGGTCAGTAAACTTTTCATTGCAGGGAAAAACACACTCACTTTAAGACGAACTCAATGCAATTTCACTCCTTATCCTTAATTTGCTCCTCTAGCTTAAAGTAAGCCTCTAGAAGTTGGAGCCTGTTACGTTCTAGCGTCCACAGCAAAGGGAAGAAAATGTCAAAGATCTCTAAAAAACTAAGAAGCTTAAACTTGCTTTTTAAAGATAGCGAAGAAAGCGGCACAAGGATCCCAAGGCCAAACACAACAGGTACCACTATAAATTGCAGCCTAGCATCTTTATAACCCTTAATCGCATCTAAAACAGCTGGTACAGTGCCGTTTCTTGGACCTCCTTCTATCTTAGCATAGTGATACTCTCCCTTTGGCGTAATACTTCCGAATTTTTGTAGCTCTTTATGACTGTACGTTGCCCAGAGGTTGGGATCATGAGGATGACGATACTCCTCAGGTATGTCTGCGGGATCATAATAAGAATCTCGGAAGGCATTAGGCCAAGTAACATCATGCAGAAAGATTAGATATGGGACTTTTAATTCTTCGAGTTCAAATATTAAAATTTTTAGCTCATGAAAAAGAGTATAGTAATTATGATCCCCATCTATCACTACAACATTAGGGAATTCAAACCCTTTACTCTTCAGCTCTGTTCCCAAATTAGGCAGAACCTCTAAGCTCTTGTTTTCAAAAACAACAATTGAGCTATCCTTAGCAGCAGCCTCTTTTATATTTTCGACAACCCCAGGATCCACCCCGATATAAGGAAGTTTGAGCTTTTTACAAAGCCCCAGGATAGAGACGGTAGATAGCCCCCTCTCTATTCCTATCTCTAAAATGCCAGTAGGTTTTCTTAAAACATTAACTATAAACCATTCAATTATATGAATGAAATTCCGCATCGAATAAATAAAGAAGTCCTCTTGTAGCAAAGGAAACTGGCGATAATTATAACCGTATGCCAGTTTTCTGACTTTCTTCTCAATTTTGGAGTCAAGCAACCTATGAATCATCAGTCTTTTATCTCTAACACCTTTAAGTATTTCTTCGCTTGCTTTCTAGCTTTAAAGGTCGCTGGGAAGTGTAGGGTACTCCTCCAAAAACCTTCTAGCCTATTGTATAGCAATTTGCCTTTTTTGGCCAAGTGATCTAAGGAAGAGGAAAACTTCTTAAGTACTCTCCGGTAATAATAGTAACCTGCCCAAAAGGGTCTTAGGTACACTGGTATAAACTTTACAAACGCCTGCTTCCAATAAATCTCCTGATAGTTCTTGTAGAGAGTTGATAGATTATAAGCAGAAGGGAAAGCTATATAATTGTACTGCTGATCATTCCCCCAACCTGCTGAATGCTGAATAGTAGCTATCCACTTAAGCACTCCTGTCGGTGTATTCTTAAGCTTAATTAGATCTAAAAGAGGGTAAAGATAAAAACTCGGATCCGGTTGATACTTAGCTAAATCAAAGCGGGGTATCAACGCTGAAAATCTCTCAATAAGACTCCCCACCTCTTTTATTATGACTTTATATTTCTCCCTGTTTTTAGGGGGGATCTTACCTTCATTTGCCACAATTTTTTTACCTTTATAAGAAAGATTAATCACAGTGCCATGAGGAGCTGGGAAAAGGTTTTCGACCACCTCAACCCCTGCGTCGTGAAGCAGCTTCATATCTTCCTGATTTTTAAGAAGAGTGGAGTAGACATACAGATTTCCCCCTAAATGTTCTATCTTTTTCTGCTTACTCCTTCTTATGTCTACCCCTAACATAAATCCTATGGTTTTTATCTTCTTTTTGTAAATCCTCCTTAGCAACTGAGCTAAGTTTACAATCATGCTCCCTGACCACCCTAAATCACTCACTACTACATTTCTTAGGCTCTTTTTTAACTTCTTACGAAGATAAGAAGAAAGGATCTTAAATTCCTTCTTCGCCTCTTTAGTTAAATAGGGTAGTAACGAATACACAAAATATATAACCCTCTGAAAATTTTCAAAGACATCTGAGTCATATGATAACCCAGCTCTGACTAAACTCTTCTTTACAAGATACGAAGGGAGTTTTACAGACAGTCTATCGAGAATATTCCTTACCGTCGTTCCAGGCTTTCCTGTGGCTATATAAAAAACAGCCTCATCTGTCTGCCTAGACAACAAGGAAGAAGGGAATATATATAATCGCCTCGAAGAGTATACATATTTCCCTACAGGAAGTTTATTGAATTCTCTAAGCCCTTTTAAAGCGTCGTAGAGCCTACTCATAAGATAATTATCCCGTGACAGAAAGGCGATCTGGGAAGTCCGCGCTGAAATCTTTCTCTCTCTTAGCGTTTTCATAATCCATAGGGTATAGTCAACCAACGGTGGGAAAGTGTATAGATTTGCAACCACTCGCCCTATTTTCTGAACATCCTTCCCTCGCTGTAGCATACCAGCTAATAGACTCCGCGCAATAATCCCCCATACAATACTTTTAACAATATACCCTTCTAAAGGATAACTAATCACTTCTAAACTCTTCTTCCACTCCAAAAGGGATGGAAAAGCTTTAGGAAGGATCTCTTTCACTTGAGGCAAATAAAGAGTCCTTATCCCCAGCCTAGTAGGCACAGCAATATCTGATATAAGATTATCACCTACATGAAGTAGCTCATGCGGTGAAATCTTCTCTTCCTTTAATAATTTTTTATAAAGATTGCCAGTATATTTGCCCTTTTTAGCCTCAGATGAAACACGGATCTTTAACTGCGAGTTATATCCAGCCTTCTTTAGGAGCTTGCCAATATCCCTCGCAGATAGATACATATCTGAAGTAATTATTATCCTTTTCCCCAACCTTAATGCTGTATCAAAAAACGCCTTACCTATAGGGTGTGCAGTATTGAATTTATTCTCAAGTCGCAATTCTAGACTCTTTAATAACCCAATTTGCCTTGTAGAAAAACCAGGATACAAAAGCGGCAAGAACTCATAGATTTCATCCAAAGTTATATCTTCCCGATCCTTTTTGATATAGAACTCTCGGGCTTTCTGCTCCGCCTGAATTCTTTTTAGGTACAAATCTTCAGGGACCTTCATCTTATACTTATACTTAGCCTCAATCTGAGCTAGAATGAAGATATCTGTGGGTTTGAAAACATATCTATAAAGGAGGGTGTCAAACACGTCAAACGAGACAACTTTCACATCTTTCAGAGACTTCTCAAAAAGCCCCAAAAGGTTTCCTAGCTGGGTACGTGGAGCTCTTTGGCTTGTTTCTGTCATCAAAACCGGCTTAAATCTTACCTTCCAATCTAGCTGCCGAATTATAGCATGTTATAAGGAGCGACCACTACCACACGTAAGCGTTCAAAACTCTAGAATCCTGCCGCCCCCTCTATCAACTCCCTAATTATCCGTGTCCGCGATTTTCCCGTCTTTAATTTCAACCTTGTAAGCTTGTTATACTCTTCTACACTTAGCTTTAAATGAAAACTCTTTCTAGCAACTTTATCCTTGGCTTCTTTTAAAAATCTAGAGATAGCATCAAAAGCTTGCTGCTCATAGCTATAAAACACAACCGAAAGTAAAGGATGCTCAACCCCGGCCACAAATCCCCTAACAAAAGATAACCCCCGTCTTAGCTTCTGCAAAAGCAGAGTAGGCTTGCCCAACGAAAGCCCCAGATAAGTTAGGTACCCGCTTGAAAAGCTGGGATTACTATTCTCGACAATCAAAACCTCCGCCTCTTTGACAGCCTTTACTACCTGCTGGTAAATCTCTCTCCATTGCTTATCTGTAAGTTCGTAAAGCCCCTTTTTAATCGAATCTTCTGTGCACGTGATCCAATCTCTGGTTAAAACTCCACCCGCTTTCTTAATAGTATCTAAAATCTTCCTATAAAACGGTCTCCAAGCTAAAAAGTCTCTTGTTGATGCGGAAAAATACACCCTAATCTTGTCTTGCATGCTAGATTGTACATAATGTACATTTTTCTCACAAGATGTACCTATAAATTTCAACTATGCATCTCTATAATCGTAAAAATGCTAACTTAAATTTTAAGCTAAAAACATGACCAGCGATGAGAAAATAAAGATAGCCCCATTCGCGCCCCAAACCAAAGCCGTCGTAGGCTTTGTGTTAAAAAAGGGCAAAGTATTGCTGGGAGAACGCATCAAATCAAGTGTAAATCTAGGAGTCGGGCTATATTCTGGAATAGGAGGTAAAATAGGAGATAGCCCCAAAAATCCCAACGAATCACCAGAGGAGGCCTTAATTCGAGAATTCATGGAAGAAGTAAAGATCAGACCAACTAAATTTTACAAACTAGGGCAAGTGACTTTTATCTTCAAGAACAAACCCCAAAGATCAAAGTGGAATCATACTGCAATTGTATACCTAATAACAGGCTTCATGGGAAACCCTACACCGACTGAGAGTATTAAACCAAGATGGTTCGATGTGACCCGCCTGCCAATTAATAAAATGTGGCCAGATAACTGGTATTGGGTACCGCTGGCAATTAAAAAAAATCAGCTTTAGAGGAGAATTTATATATCAAGATGCTAATTCCCTTGAAGAAATCTGGATCAAAAAATTAATTCGCTCGCATAATCACAGCCACTCCCCCTTGCACAGTAAAAATTGTTATGGTATCCTATAGTAAAATGATAAAGGATATTAAAGCAAAACAAGAACTGTATGATCCGAAAGAAAACGGAGCAAGCCCCCAATCATTAATACATGAGCTTATACAAGCCCTCCATACCACCAAACGGCTTTATTATGCTCCTTGGGATCCACGAGCAGGCAAGGTACTCTGGTACGAAGGTTCACACACAAGGTGCCTTTCCTTTTCGGATGACTTCCCATACCCTCACGGCATCACACACACTATAGCCTGCATATCATGGGAAGAAGCCCAAACAGAAAGCGGAGAGCCCCCAATCACACGAATTCGCATATGGACTGAAGCAAATTTAAGAAGTGATCCACATAACTCCGGCGAGGCAGATGATAGGGGCTACTATGCGGCTCCTTCTCCTACCCTAAGTATTAAAACCCATGAATACACGGAGCCCCCTGGCATAGAAATATCCACGGAAGGAGCTATGCAGACGATCGAGGAGGCAACTGAACTTATAAAAGAAAGCCTAGCTCTTCTTGCTTGGTTAAAGGAAAAACAGATCCCACACCCACAAGATAATTAAGGTAAAAATATTCCACTTGAAGTCCGTAAATGTCAACAGTACAATTGGGCATACTCTAACATGATAATTTTCTTCTATGTCCGAAATCATAATCTATATCCCCTTCGAAACAGAAGAGCAAGCCAAAAGAGTAGGGGACATGCTCCTTGAATCAGACCTTGCGTATGTATACAGGGTTCAAACCGGTATCTATCAAGCCTGGAAAGAAGAATCAGGCAAGCTAGGAAGCGCAAACATCTGCGTTCTAAGGCTTAGAACAGTAAAAGAAAACGCGGAAAAGATCTATCAAAAGGTCAAAGAGATACACCCTTGGCCAGTGTTCTGCTTTGAAATGGTGCAATTAATTCCAGGCTCAAAATAGACAAGCAACCAGTTAGCTTCCTACATTTTGGATCTGGAGCTCTTAATCCCTAGTCTAAGGCCGACATGCTGTAAGCAAAGCTCTTTTGTTGGCTAGATACCGTCGGGGTGAAGCCATTACTATTTTGACCCCACCCCCACAACCACGGCGAATACTCCCTTGCGCTGAGATCCCTCCTTATATCTTGTATAAGAAAACAGAGCATTCTGCGCCGCTGCTTCATACGTACACACGCCGGACTCAACAAAATCAGCGATACCAAAACTTTTCTCTAGCTCGAACTTAGCTAGACCAACAAAATCAACGAAATACTTATTGTTTTTGTATTCAACAAACCGGGCTAGGCGCCTTCTAATTGTGGCCTCATAAGCTAAATAATCAAAGACCTTCTTCGAAATAGAGTAGTGACGCGGACAAATATAGGGAGTAATATAGAACTTAAGGAGAGACAAATCCGATGGGGTCAAGTTGTAAGTAGCAGCAGCAAGTTCAAGTGTGCGTATGTGCAACCTTTGATACACCTGCGGAAACCCTATATGCATCACTACAACGCCATTAAAGTTGGCAGGTTGTTTCTTAAACACACCTATAAATACAGCGCAGTCTGCCGGACCTACCACAATCTGATACGGAATTTTAAATCTTTCTGCTATTACACTATTGGCACGTATCAATACCTCACGGCCAGGGGTCTTTTCCAGCCTGGAATCTTTCAGCAAATAGTTAATCTGGGGCTTATCTAACACCAGCAGGGTCGCCTCAGGGGGAGTAGTCATAACAAAGCTGTATTTTGCAGCCGTTAATCTCATCAGTTTTCTGTCAAGCCTTTTAATTCTTTGTTTCTCAGCCTCAGTTTCTGCCAGAGAATACGCCATATTCCCCCATTTTGAGTTGTTATAGGTTATAAAGTTTTTAATTCCAAAGTTTTTTTCTAAGCTAGGGAAAAAGGCAAGGCCAGTGGTTTTGTCGATTACAAAATCTACAGGCATGTGAGATTATAGCTTATGAAGAAAAATGCCTCAGAAACAGAGTAGGATATTACCTTAGAGTCAAGTAATCTCTCACAAGCACTAGATCGCCTCAACCAACGAAAGTTTTTCAAATAATCAAGGCAAAGTTCGAAAATAAACCTCAGGTCCCGCCGTGGCTTTAACTACCCTTACAGCAGGTAACCCTCCGGTGATAGAAAGAACAATCCACTCTGAGGATGGGGCAAAACGTACATCTTGCCCCATCCTCCTCAATTGAGAGAATAGCTCATATATGGTATCTTAAATTAAATAAACTGTGAAAATTATCAGGTAATGAAGAAATTCCCTTTTTTTGTGGCAGCTCTTTTATTTTTAGGCCTAGCTACCTTTATTTTTTCGCCTCTACCGCACACCCTAGCTTTAGCCCGGCCTACTAACCCCTCTGTCCAGAATATTAAACAAAAAGACGATTCGAACCAAAGGATCCCTGTTTACTACAGTTATTCTCCTAAATTCGATATAGCCTTAGGATACGACCCTAGACGCTATGTGGTTGAAAATATGGTAGGAGAATTTGACATCTCCACCTGGGAGCAATTTGACAAATATAAGATAGTACCAGTCACAGGAACCAATCTGGAGAGTGCTCTTGGGAGCGTAAATCTTAGAGAATTTAAGTTTAAAAACCCAGAAGAGCTAATTAATGCTACCCTTGAATGGTTAAAGGGGAGAGTCCCCCGCAAAAATGTAAAATTCCAAAAGCTTGCAAAAAACAACGACGTCTACTTTTTACCATTCTCCTACCAAGCACTAGACTACTCAGCTTTATGGACAGCCTATGCTAAAAAGGACAAAAATATTGATCTAAAGAAGTACTCAAAAACAGAGCAAGGAGCAATCTATCTATTCTTCAAAGACAAAACTCTATTCGCCATATACGCTTTTAACCTAACTAACCCGAAAGAAGAATTAGAAAATATCTCTGCATTTAGAAAAAACCTCTATGTCTCTCCTAGCTTTGTTAAAGAACGAGAATACCAGATATACGGCACCGACATAGTTTTTAAATTCAATCCAAAATACTGGTTCGTAACTCCAGAAAAACGTACCCTTTATATGACTTTCTACCATAACAAATATGAAACACGACCCGAATATGCGGCCCTTTATGACACCACAGCCCAAGTTTTCATAGCCCCAGAGACAACGTATAAAAAAATTACCGAAGAAGACCTTAAAGAGAGAGCTATTGAAATGGGCGCATCTGATCTGCGGATCAATAGCTCTAACAAAGAGGCTGAAAAACAGGCAGCAAAACACATATCAAAGGTCCAAACACCTCATCTTACCTTTTACTGTTACATTAGCCCACCTAGAGAAAGACCGTGGGGAGGCTACAAGCCCGCACAGGCATCGCAAAAACCACAAGAATATAGGAAACTATGCGTAACAGGCAAAGATCAAACCGCTTTCTCAGTAAGAGCCACTATAATAAAAAACACAGAAGGCGAAAAGTATTACAACAAGCTTCTCAACAGCTTCTATATTGAATCCACTGAAGTCCAAACAACGACGACCCCAACCCCAACGAAATTATCAAACCTCTTGGATGGCAATATACATCTTATCCCCCGAGTCAAGGCTGCTCCTGCAGCCCAAGTAAGTTCCTTCGACATAGGGAGTATTTTAGGTCCTCTAGGAACATTAAAAATATTCGAGCTAGGATGTATCAACTTTACAATTCCGTCAAACAAAATCACCACAGCTGCTAATCTCGCCAATAAATCATACAAGCTGTGCGACGGAGGAACCGGGACGGGCTTTGCTGTAAACGACTCGTACATCCTGTCTAATGCCCACGTAATGTCTCCACCCCCGTTTATGGTATTAGCAGACATATACTTTGGGGCTATGAAATCTCTAAGTAGAGGCAGACCCCTGCCCCAATCCCTAGATGGGGGCTTAACCCGAGACATTCTGAACCTCTCCGCTGCAGCAGTAAAGTATTATCAACAGAGAGGCGCACGATTTTCTAGTTACAACAACGCTGTACGTAGCATAGCTTTAGAGCTACTCAAACAAACCATAGTGGATGCCTCAGAAAAACACCTAAGGAGACTATCCAACGAGGTGTGGGCAACCGCCGGCAAAAATGGATATTTCTCAATAGGTACTAACAGCATAAACATTAAAAACTCCCACCTTATGACTAAGGTCAACGTGGTAAAAGCTTACGACATCACCCCTAATCTTTTAGTGGAAATAGCCGGCCAGAGAGCCCTAGCTAGAGGGGCTTCTCTAAAACCAGATCTAGCTCTAGGTAAGGCGTCCGCCCATTTGAAGGTAGTACCCATCCCACTCCAGAAGCAACCTACTTACGCCCCAGGAAGCAAGATAACGGTAGTAGGCTACCCAGGAATAATAGAAAGAAGTTCGCTTCTGAGCGTTAAAAGCACATATCCTACGGTCACAAAAGGAACAATTTCAGGCATCAAGAATGCCGCAGGTGCGAATTTTAAGATAGTTCAGATAAATGCAGCGGTGGCTCATGGTAATAGTGGAGGTCCTGTTATAGACGAAACCGGTAAAGTGCTAGGGGTGCTGACTTATAGCTTCTCGGCCGGAAGTAAAGATGCAGCTGATCTGGCCGGCGCTGTAGATATCAAAGAAGCACGTGCTATATTAGATGCTCAACATATCAGCTACAACAACTCCCCGCTTACTGCAAAGGTCCTTAAGGCTGCAGAGGAGTACAATAAATCTCACTTCAGGAATGCTAAAAAGATCCTAGAGGAGATAAAACAAGAGAACCCAACTTACTTCGCATATGTGCTTGACCCCATTTTAAACAGACTCCAAGGATACATAGATCAAGGTCTTGATAAAAGCAGTCCATTCACCCCTGAAATGCTCAGCAAATATCTGCTACCTGGTGGTGCAGCTTTGTTAGTTATAGGCCTAGTAGTCGTAGCCCTGGCCCTCTTTTCAGGGAAAGGTAAATCGTCAGCAAATTTAGCTAGTAGTTCAACAAGTGAGAATCAGAGCAACGGTAACCCCAATACTCCACAGTCAGGGCCCTCAATGCCGCTACAGCAGACTTCTTTACCCTCCGCTCCTACCCAACAGGTTCAACAAAATCCTACGGCCTCTAACGCCTCAGAAACTGTGATTAACCTACCACAGTCCCAAAGCAACATCATGCAGCAAACGGCCCCTCAACCTCAAACGGTAACGCAGCAAAACCCACCCACCTTATCACAACCAAATCAACAAATCCCAGAGACTGCTCAAGTAACATCTCCTATCCAACCATCTTCGCAGCCGCAACCTCAAACCCAGACACCAGTCCAACCTACTACACCGGCGCAAACACCTCAATACCAAAATAACAATATACAGCCCTCAACAATATCCTTACCTAATACCCAGACGGCCCCAGAAGCAGCCACCGAAGGCTGGCCACAGCCCCAACAAACACCACAGAACCCTCAGACACCAACCACTTCAACACAAAATAATAACAACCAACCCATTCCTCCTAACGCACAAATACCTCAACCAATACAAACTCCGCAAACCTCAGCTCCTAAAGGGCCTGTTGCTCAACCTGGCTCAAGCCCATCACAGGCTCCTACGTCTGAGGCCCCATCTATGCAATAACCACCGAGCGAGCCGCCCCAGCAGTAGGGTAGGGGGCAAAATTAAATGCGGGGGCCAAAAATCGAAAAAGTCGATTTTTGGCCCCCGCCCATAAAAAATCTGCTATAATCCTATACCATGCAATTTAAATCGCGTGCCAACCTATACCATTGAACTTTCTGCCTGATTTTTCCCACTTCTTTTTTATAGTTTTTTTAAGCTAAAATAACATTAAAGCATATGAAGCTATCAACTAAACCATACATTGGAACAAAAGATTACATAGGCCAAGACCTAGATATACTTTTTTACATCTTTAAGGCCTGGAGAGAACTGGCCCTGAGCTACAACTACCAGGAATACATCACACCTCTTGTAGAAAGCTCAATATTATACAAAGCAAAATCAGGTGAGGAGGTAGGAGGCAAAGAACTTTACGAATTCACGGACAAGGGAAATAGAGAAATAGCCATAAGGCCAGAGGCAACCCCTTCGATCACCAGATTAGTAGCCCAGTTCTACAACAATACTCCTAAACCCATTAGAGTTTTTAGCATTCTTAACTTTATGCGATACGAAAGACCCCAGCGAGGTAGGCTTAGGGAGTTCTGGCAATTTAACATCGACATGTTCGGAGACGACTCAATAGCTTCAGATGTCGAAATGCTAAAAATAGCGATAGAGTCGCTGCTTACGTTCTCGCCGCCTAAAGATTCATTTATAGTCTATGTAAACAGCCGACCCCTAATGGACAGAATCTTAAATACTCTCGTAGGCAAAGATAAGATACCCGTAGTGCAAAAAATAATAGATAAATACACAAAGATCAATAAAGATACATTTATAGAGATGCTAAAAACAGATGCCGGCCTGAATGATAGGCAGACAGATGCAATAACCAGCATGCTGGAGGCTGATCTTAAAGAACTTGTAAGATTTGACTCTTCACTTTCTAACTTTGAGCCATATGCCAGAATTGTAGAAGTACTCAAGATCCTTGATGCTATTGGCTATTCTGATTTTGTCAAATACAACCCCGCTATAGTCCGAGGCCTTGACTATTATGACGGCATTGTATTTGAAGCTTTTGATCTTGCCAAAAACAACAACAGAGCGATGTTTGGTGGAGGAAGATACAACGGTCTAGGCTCTCTATTCGGACTAAAAAACATGCCTGCTGTGGGTCTAGGTATAGGGAATGTCACAGTAGAGATATTTTTAAGAAACTGGAATCTGTTGCCAGAAAAATTTGAGAATAGAGTGAAAGTTTTTGTACCGCAGCTTCTTAAAGAAAGCCTTCCCACGTATTACAGGCTCTCAGACTGGCTTAGAGAAAAATTAAAAGCAAAGTATAAAAAACCCATCTCAATAGAGGTCTCGACTCAAATCATGACCATTAAAAAAGCGCTAAAGTATGCGCTTGCCAAAGACTTCGATGTTATTGCCATTTATGCCGAAGATGAAGCCAAAGCCGGTCAAATTATAATTAAAGACCTTGGCAAACGAACCCAAAAGTATATTAAAATACCTAAACTAAACTATAAATATCTTTCATAATGGATGCGAAATTCATTAACGAGATCTATGAAATTGATCCTAAGCTAGTAAGAAAAATAGCCAAAGATTGGGTAGAGATATCCACAGGCGGAATAAAGCCAACCGATCAGGTCATGATAATCTATGACATAGCAGGCAGACAGCTAGCAAAAGAAGTAGCAAAGCTCGTAGCCGAGAAAGGAGCCAGAGTGTGGTACAGGGTCCGTGAACTGGAGCTTGATGCTGAGCTACTTGAGAGGCTCTCAGAGCGCGATATCGCAAGATACTTTCAGCACTACAACAACGAGATCATGGAAGCAGATGTGGTTTTTATGATCCGAGCCGCAAAAGACGCTAAAGTGATGAGCAAAGTTCCTGCCGACAAAAGCAAAATCTACCAAGAGGCTTCAAGGCCTATATATCGTGACTACAGGGTGAACTATACCAACTGGCAACTTATATACTGGCCCATGCCTCAAGAAGCTGAAATAGAAGGCTTAAGCTTTGGAGAATACCTTGAAATATTCGCAAATGCTTGTAATCAGCCGTGGCAGCAGATTAAGAAAGCTCAGGAAAAGATTAAAAAGATCCTAGACAAAGCTGAAACATTAGAGCTTTACGCCAATACAGAATCTAAAGACCCCAAACAACGAACCCATCTTACTATGAGTATCAAAGGCATGGAATTTTTATCCAGCACAATAAGAAACAACTATCCAGGCTCAGAACTTTTCTCATCGCCAGTGCGAGAGAGCGTAGAAGGACAGCTGTTTGCCAAAGGTAAATACATGCTAGGACACAGTTTTAAGATCGTAGAAGACATCTATTTCAAGATAGAAAATGGCAAAATTGTGGAAGCTAGTGCTCGAAAAGGCGAGTCTGACCTTATTGACCTGTTAAACACAGATGAAGGTGCCAGGTATTTTGGAGAGGTAGCCTTCGGAACAAATCCAGGCCTTAGAAGAAGACTGTTTAATCCGCTGCTTAATGAAAAGGTTGGTGGGAGTTTTCACATAACCCCGGGCTCCGCCTACAGAGACACAGAAGATGAAGAGGGAAAACTCACCCACATTGACAATGGCAACCGAAGCGCAATTCACTGGGACATCACAATCTTAATGCTACCCGAATACGGCGGCGGTAGAGTAGTGGTTGATGGCAAGGTTATACAAGAAAACGGCAAGTGGCTGGTAAAGGGAGCAGAGGTGTTAAACAAAGGGCTCTAAGCAGAGGGAGCAAAATCAGAAGAAAACTTAGGGCACTACCAAATTTACAACTTGTTAGGGGGCTGGGGCGAAATCGACTTTTTCGATTTCGCCGCAGCCCCCTAAATCACTCTCCTCCTACCTGTTTCGAACGACCCTTCAAACAGGCAACTCCCCATCACCATGAAGAAATCTACTTTTGGGCGTGGGGCGAAATCGACTTTTTTCCGATTTTGCCCCACGCCCCACACTCTGGTCCCCACAATCCCTTACCTTCCTCTCGGGCTTGTTTCTGGTATCTCAAAAAGCACGATGCAAACGTAACATCAGGCGGAATCGTAAGAACCTTGGCATAGCCCTTCTGCACTAGCTTCAAATTAATAAAATCAGAATCCGTAAGCACATACCTTAAAAGCCGACCGTATTTATCGGTATCCCGCACGTCCTTTATCAGGTACAAGTATTTAGCCTTCCTAAGCAGCTGCCTGTTAAACTCTCTGGCCTGTTTTGCAAAACACTCCACAGGATGCAGCTCAGGCGTATCTACACCAATATATCGAACTTTAAACCTTGACCTCCCAATATAAACCACAATTGTATCGCCGTCCACAACCCTGTCTAATTTAGCCACCTGGATACGCTTTAAATCGCACCAAGACTCAGGGATTCCGCACCCATGAGCATATTTTTTACACAATTTATAAGCTAGGAACTTATTATTCTCACTTGGCAGCGAATTGTTCAACTGGCCTACCCATAACAGCGCTGATAACACAACAAAAACGAACACACTTGCCAAAACTTTTACTTTTCTTCTAAAGCTTAAAATCATTTTTAGTGATATAATGACATAAATAATTTCATTTTCAAGAGAGTATGGCTGAGCCTTATTATGACAATATAGAGGAAGCTACTTTAAAGAACGATTTCTACAGAAAGGTCCTATTTACCGGCAAACTTCAACTCGTGCTTATGTCGCTTAAGCCCAACGAAGAAATAGGCTGGGAGGTTCATAAAGATCACGATCAATTCTTTAGGTTCGAAGCAGGAGAGGGCGTGGTATATGTCGATGACAAGGAATTTCACGTAAAGGATGGAGATGCGGTAATAGTTCCGGCAGGGAGCAGGCACAACGTGGTAAATACAGGCAAAACTCCCCTTAGGTTGTACACAATTTACGCTCCCCCAGAACATCCAGACAAGGTTGTACACAAGACCAAAGAAGATCAATTAAAGGATCCGAGGTATAGCGGGGCTTAAGCAAAATCGAAAAAAGCTGATTTTGCTTAAACCTCCTAAAATAACTTTCCAACCAGCTGTCCTGAATGTTTCTCTGGATAGGCAACTTACCCTTACCAGAAACAATGAACTTACATTATGGGCATGGGGCAGCTTGAGGTTTAAAATGCCTTTCTAATATTACCTTTTTGTCTAGGTCCAGACTTATTGTTTACAGTTCTGAGGTACCCTATAACATGGCACTATATTGCTAGTCCATGCGCCTATGAGACAAATTGCTAAGCCCCCCAAATTCAGTTGACATTTTTCCCCACTCTGAGATAATGAAATAACTTAAGTTAATTTAACCTTAAAATGAAGCTTACGGTCATAGGATGGCTCAAGGAGAAAATACAAAAAGAAAACATCTTGTACCCAGACGAATCAATAGAGGCTATTTCAATATTCATCCCCCTCAAAACTCAAATATCTATGGGCTTACTAGGAGTATTCGGCATTTTAGGAGCCCTTATAGGTAGTGCTTTTAAGGCGTTTGAACAATATGGTCTAATCATTACCAACAAAAATATCTACTTCTTCAGAATAGAACCTAAAATCCCACTAGGCTGGAAAGTAACCGAACAACTAAAATTCCCGCATGGCGCATCAATTATAGAGAATGTCAAAAAAAGTTGGGGTAGTATAGAGATAAAGCTTAACATCAACGGCAAACAAGTCAAAGGAACGGTCCTTTACAAAGAACCCAAAAACACAGATGAATTCATGGCCAAGATAAACTCCATTCTTCAGAATGTCGCGCAAAATTCTATGTCTGCATCAGCCCCTCCAACACCCCAAAACCAGGCCACGGAGGCTCAACCGGATTCTGGACAACAGCAACCGCAAATTCCTATCCCTCAGCCACAACCGGCGCCCCAAAGCCAAACTCATGAAACTCAGCCCTCCTATGACCAACAACAGCAGCCGGCTAACCCTCAGTCACAACAGATACCCCCAAACCAGGGATCTCAAACTCAATCCTCATATGAGCAGCCCCAACAACCCTCTATACCTGGACAACAAGTACCTCAGACTCAGACTGTACCTAGCCAAGCTGTAACCCCGCAGCCACCAGTAACTCAACCACAGATGTCTCAGTCTCAAAATCCTCAGATACAGCCCCAGCCCCCTCAGGTACAGAACTCGCAAGTGCCACTTCAACAAACAACCCAACCACAGAGTTATCTGCAGCAAAACTCCTCGGTTCAAACATCGCCACAACAAGCACAGCCACCGCAACAACCTTCCTCTTAAGCAAACGCAAGGGGCGAAGGGCAAAATTTGCAAAACTACTCAAAATTACAGTTTCAAGTTTGGGCTAAGAAACTTTTATCAAAAATTCCATTGTCCTAAAACTCTGACAATTGAAAGTTGCACTTGCAACTGTCATGCCATAGCTGTATAATCTACCATGCCATATTTACAAAGGGAACTTGAAAATCTACTGCCTAAAATCTCCAAAGATTACAAAGTCATAGCCATAATCGGCCCTAGACAATCTGGGAAAACCACCCTGGTTAAACACATCTTCAAACATTACAAATACTACAACCTCGAAAATATCGAAACACTTGAAATACTCCAAGACGACCCCTTGTCAATCCTTAGCGAAGATAATCTCCCAATTATAATAGACGAAGCTCAAAAAGCTCCAAATATCTTCTCCCAGATCCAGGTCTTAGCAGACTCAATAGATAAAAATGGCCAAATTATCCTAACAGGCTCTTCTAACCTTCTGTTGCAAAAAAATCTAAGCCAAAGTTTAGCAGGCAGGGTAGCTATATTAAATCTCTTTCCTCTTTCGTATGGCGAACTTATTCAAAACAACATACAACCCAACTCCCTAAATCGGATAATTTTTACTGGATTTTATCCCGCCCTATACAACCTTTACACAAACCATGCCGCCGAAAACTCTGCTCAGCCGGATCTCACTTTCTCTGACGAAAACGAAGCTAGAATCACTCGCTATTACAAAAACTATACAAATACCTATTTGAAAAGAGATATTCTAGACATCCTAAAAGTTAAAGAGTCTGTTACATTTTTTAAGTTTCTTAAGCTATTAGCTTACAGCGCCGGTCAGTTAGTAAAACTAACGGAGCTAGCTAATGCAATAGATAAAACCCATACGACTTTAAAAAACTGGCTAACCAATCTACAGATCACCTACATCACATTTGAGCTCCAGCCCTATTATCGCAACTTTGGGAAAAGAATAATCAAAACCCCAAAGATATATTTCTATGACACAGGACTTCTATCGTATCTGGCAGGGATTACTACCTCCAAAGATCTTTACCTGCACCCTCTTTACGGACAGCTTTTTGAAAACTTCGTAATAGCCGATTACATCAAAACAGCCTATCACAATGATATAGAACCCAACGCGTATTTTTGGCGCACAGCTTCGGGGGTAGAAATAGATCTACTAATAGAAAAAGGGCGAAAAATTCACGCCATTGAGGTCAAAGTTAATAAAACATTTAAAACTAAATTTTTAAAGAACTTAAACTATATAAAAAGCTTGCCTAACATCTCTGGCCAAATTGAAACTTACCTTGTATATGGAGGGGACTCTACATTTTCAGTAAGTGGACACTACATCTATAGTGTAAGAGACATTCATAGGCTGTGGGACAAAATCTTAAAAGGCTAAGGCAGAGCCCTCTTTTGCCCCTCGCCCCAAAGTAGCTTTTTCATAAGGGGCTTACGGGGGGATAATTCAAAACAGCCATAGGAATGGCAATTTTAGTACGCTTTAAGCAAAAATCGACCTTTTCGATTTTTGCTTAAAGCGTTTATTATAACCCAAGTGCTATAATCCCTAATGCTAAAACTTCATCTACCTAAAGGCTACACGAACCTAGCTTTAGGAGCTTTGCTATCTCTTGCAGTTTTCCTACCAAGCCAGCTTGTTATCTTAAAGTTTATACTTATAACCTTCGCCTTAATCTTTGCCTCGTCTGGTCTAGGAGTCGCCACAGAAGAGCTAGCAGCGTACTACTCAAGCGCTGTAAGTGGATTCTTAAACGCTACATTTGGCAACTTAGCCGAGCTTATAATAGCCTTCTTTGTCATAAAGAGCGGGAACACCCTGCTAGCTCAGGCCTCGCTTACAGGCTCAATTCTTGGGAATCTGGTGCTGCTCGTCGGGCTAGCATTCTTTGTAGCCAGTTTTAAAAGAAAAACAATAAAACTTCACATTCATCAGGCAGACACCGCAGCGACTATGCTTTTAACCAGCGTACTTTTCTTGCTTTTTCCTTCTATGCTTTACCTTTTTCACGAAGAAGCTTATGCAAAAACTATAAGTGTAGTGGTCGCAGCGGTTCTTTTTAGCATATATCTCTTATACCTTATCTTCTCATTTAAAACCCACAGAGATTGGTTTTCAGATAATCAAGAAAAGCACAAGCCAACTCTTAGCAAAGTCCAAGCGATATTTCTTATGGTATCCACAATCGTTTTACTCGTTGCCCTAAGTGAGAATGTATCATCTATCATTGAAACTGTTGCCCAACACCTACACTTTAATGACTTATTCTTAGGAGCTATTATATTAGGCTTCGTTGGCAACGCTGCGGAGAATCTAGCCGTAGTAGACCTTGCAGCAAAGGGCAGGTATGATTTTGTGCTACCCATTGCAGTAGGGAGCTCTCTGCAAATAGCTATGTTTGTCACACCGCTGCTTGTATTCGCGTCTCTTTTTATGAAAACCCAACTGACATTATCGTTTTTACCAATTGAGATATTCTCTATACTAATCGCAGTTTTACTTGCCAACCAAATAGCATCGGACAAAAAAGTTACCTGGTTTGAATCCATCCAACTTTTGGGACTGTATGTGATAATCGCAGTTGTGTTTTATTTTGCAAGATAAAAGGGGCGTGGGGTAGAGTAGAATGGAGCTTCAGGCATAGTAGGAAGATTTAATTGCCATCAGAGTCCCTTTATAGGCAGAGACCAAAATCTAAGCCCTTAAAATCCTTGTGACGAAAGCATTAAAACTTCTGCCTAAGATCCGCAGATAAATACCAGCATAAATAAGTGGACCCACAATAGGCACAAAAAACAAAAGATTGAAGACAAACGGAGCCAAAAACGTAGCCATATAAACAATAAGCTTTCGCTGAAACCTCTCTTTAGAAAACTTTGGTAAGAGCTTCTTTAGTGACCCTAAGGCCCAATAGCCCAAATATATTGGAACTATGTAAGGCAACAAGAGCAACCCCACAAGTCCAAGCAACAACAAACCCACTGCTAAGATGTAAAGATTAATGTGTAGATACCACGAAGCTAGCCCCAATATAAAGGGTACGGCAAAAATGGTAAAGATGCCTAAAAGCCCCCATGCAGAGTCAGATAAAAACTTCGACTCATAACCTACCATCACGGCTAAGACCTTACGACGCGTAAAGGCTAGAATTAGAACAGCTCCCAGCCCCATAGCTAGACTCAAAACCGCCCAGTCTTTTAAGCGCTCTTTGATGCTCTTAGGTTCCTTTTGTCCTGAGCCTAAACTGTGGCGGGCAATATCTGTTTCTTTGATTGTAAGGGTTGCAGCCTTAAGGTGTTCTGTGTTTACAACCCCAGTTTTTGAAACCGCTACATACGCTGTTTGCTTTACGTTCCCAGAGGCATCGATGTAGTTGCCTCCAAGGTGCAATCTATTGGCTACCCCAGAGAAGGTCACGGTATTGCCGGCGATGTAAGCGTTGTTTAGCGTAGCATCTAAAACCTCTACAACATTACCGGCAAGTAGAAGATTTACATGGGATTCTGCAGCATTTAAGCGCAAAGTATTTCCAAAACCTACGATGTCAGCAGCTGAAACATTTCTAAGAGTCAGCAAATTGCCAGACAAGAACACATTCCCACCCACTTGAACATCCGAAAGCTTAGCAGTACTTGCAGCAAGTATAACGTCTCCACTTACTGAAACATTACGAACTTCAGCATATGAGGCTACAAGGATTAAATTTCCCTCGATTTTTTTATCCTTTATGACAACTTTTTTGCTACTTTTTGTAACATCATGCTGGACTAATGCGCGGCCCTCAGCCGAAAATACATCAGCGCCTTGCGCAGCTTTAACCCCACCTAATAGAGCTAGAGAAAAAGTCATAGACGTCAGAACGCCCACTACAGCCGCAGTGAAAAGTAAGTTTTGAATCCGACTGAGTGTCTTTGACATGGTGCTATAATATTTTAGCAAACATTAATTAATCTGTTAAACTCAAGATAATGGACTACATAAAGCCTATCTATCGAGATTTTGCAGTGACTGATCTTGTCACTTTAGAGGAAATCAAAAGGTTGGTGCAATTTAAGTATCCTAATCCTGTAATCTCGCTTTACTTAAACCTTGACCCCTTAAAGGTAAGGAACAAGAACTACCTATCAACATTTAGATCTCTGCTTACACAAGAGAAAAAACGCCAAGCCAAGTTTATTGAGGCCCTCAGCCGGGAGGCTAAAAACACATTGAATGCCGATATAAAAGCAATCGAGGAGTTTTTGGAGAATAAGTTTAGACCCGAAGGACTCCGCACGTTAGCTCTGTTCACAAGCGGCAAGGATCTGAAATTCGTTCTTCATCTGCCTGTAAGGCTTTATCATCCGGACAAGTTAGTTATAGATCACGATCCATACATAACTCCTTTGGTATCACTATTTAATAAACATCCCCGAGTTCTGGCGATACATGTTTCAAAAGAAGAAACAGCGCTTTATCGCTATCAACTAGGGATATTTGAGAAGATTAAACGGATAAAACACAGCGCTTTAAAGCTTACAGATAAGACCCTACCGGACAAAATCCAGCAACAGCAACTCGCAAGGCTTAGAAGATACTTCAGAGAGATTATAAGACTGATCGTAAACTTACATCACCAAGAGCACTTCAACAAGCTTCTAGTGATGGGAACAAAACATACAACCTCAGTATTCCTAAGCACTGTCCCTGACCACTTGTCGAAGCGGATCATCGGCACCATCACACTACAACCAGAAACAACCGAAGGCACAGTAAAGCAAGAGTTAGAAAAGGCCATAAACAAGTATTTAGAAAATCTAGAATTAGAACAAGCAAAGATTATAGAAGCTCACTTTAACAAGGGCGAATTAGTATACGGGAAAGAAGCTATACTAAAGGCTCAAAACGACTTTATAATCAAAAAACTCTGGGTTGCAAGCACAGCAAACTGGCCAGGATATATCTGTCCAATTGATCACTACATGTCAACGAAGCCTCAAAAGTGTCCGTACTGTCAAAACCAGTTGCAACCAGCTGAGAATCTAATTGATGAGCTTGTGGAGCAAGCAAGTATACATCATATTGACTTCTATACCTTTGATTTTCATCCTGAGCTATTAGATAAATTCGACGGTGCTGCAGCCCTTGTTTACTAGGCCACCATTTAAAGACAGAGAAGACGCAGCGTATCAACTGTTAGAGCTTCTTAAAGACTACAAAGGCAAAGATTTAGTAATCGCTTCGCTCCTGCGGGGAGGATATCCAATAGGAAAGATTCTCGCAGGGGCTCTAAACGCTAAACACATAAAAATTGCAGCAGCGAAGATAGGAGCTCCTTTTAATCCAGAGGTGGCAGTGGGTGCTATATGTTTTGATCAGATCTATTTTAACCAACGGCTAATCGACGAACTAAAAAGATTTTATGGGCCACTTTATGGACAACTCATAAATAGATCGATTAAAAAAGCTCAAGAAAAACTGGCCAATTACGTGAATAAATTTAAGCTGGATCCCAAAAAGATTGCAGAGGCTGTACAAGACAAGACTGTAATTGTGGTCGATGATGGAATAGCTACTGGTGCTAC
>WFZK01000035.1 GCA_015489595.1 Candidatus Dojkabacteria bacterium
ACTTCATACATGCTGTATCAACTTTTAAAGCTTAAAAATTACAAGGTAGGGGTAGTAACCACTGTAGCGGCTCTCTCTTACAACGGTAAAACTGAAAAAGCCTCAGAGACTGGTCTGCATACCACAACTCCAGCGCCAGCTGTACTTAAAAGTATATTTGATGAGTTTAAGGCTCGCAGGATAGATTATCTTATTCTTGAAGTAAGTTCCCATGCTTTGGACCAGCTAAGAATCGCAGGGCTTAAATTTGACGCTGTGATAATTACTAATCTCACTCAAGACCACACCAATTATCATGGAAATATACGCAATTATCACCTAACTAAATCCTTTATTGTTACAAACCACCTAAAACCAGATGGATTAGTAATCGCACCCTCAGAGGTAATAAAGCGAATACATAACTTAAATCCTGAAACTAAAAAATACAAACACCTCACCGTGGATATAATTACAAGCACCAAGTCAAGTCAGCTTAAGGCAAAGTCCGTCAAACCAGGTGTACAAATTCTCTGCAAAGTTATTAAGCAGAAGCCTAAGCTAGAATTCTGGGTCGAATTTAAGCTAGGAGATTCTAAAACAAAAGGTCAGCTAAACACCGTTTCCGAACTTTTTGTCCACAACTTCTCGTTTGCAGCCTATGCGATTTATGCTAAAGAGAAAATACCTCTAGATGATCTTGCTAGGCTTGCAAAGTTTATTAAGTTACCTACAGGCAGGGAACAAGTGCTTTTCGAGCAACCATTAGTCATCGTAGACTTTGCTCACACTCCGAACGCATTAAAAAGTATCCTGGAACAAATAAGTTACTTTAAAAAGACTGAATCTTACAATCGTATAATCTTGGTATTTGGCACAGCAGGAGAAAGAGATAAAGACAAGCGACCTAAAATGGGCAAAATAGCATATCAGCTGGCCGACATTATCATTTTAACCGCAGAAGATCCGAGATTTGAAAGCTTAAAAGATATAAATGCCCAGATCCTATCTGGAATGCCTGAGCCTAAAAAACTTCTCGAAAGGGCAGAATTTCTAGAGGTATACAAAGTTGGGCCCAAATCCAAAAGAGTATATTCGTTCTTTGAAGAAAATCCTAATAGTAGAGTAGAAGCTATAAAAACTGCATTAAAGATAGCCAAGCCGAATGATATAGTACTTATCACTGGTAAAGGACACGAAAGAAGCTTGGCTTTTAAAGGGAAGGAGTATGAGTATAATGATATTGAGGTGGTAAGTTCGCTACTTGGCAACAAAAGTAACGCTACGTAAGGGAGGCTACCAGCCTTGTTTAGGTTGCCTTTGTTGAGTTCGCTTGTACCATTTTGACTGGGAAGCACGTTTTAGCTTTTTAGCAAAGGCTTTCTTTTGTGTGGTCTCAAGCTTTTTAAGTTTGCTGGTTTCTACAGGTTTCTTAGGCTTTGACCTCTTTTCCGTTCTTTTAATCTCCTTAGGACACGAGCCAAGTGGACAGTTAGGGTGACATACATTTATACAGTGACGAAACATGTAGCGACGTAGAACATAAATGTTATGATTAATAAAGCTATAAGATGTGAGCGCTTTAGTGCCTCCCCCCTTCTTAGATGAGTCTTCAAATGCATTAGCGGCCGAAATCCATAGATCAAGAGCCTTATAAGGAGAAGTTTTTAAGTACCTTGCTCCCTCTTTAGTGTAAATGATTCCAAGATTGTAGTAGATGCGGTATTTAAAACAAGAAAAAGGGGCTCTAACCAAACGCTGGTAATATCTTTTAGCTTCGGAATATTTTTTAGTATATGAAAAATAATAAGTTGCTAATTGATACTCAGCAAGATTACAAAGTCCGAAATCAGTTTTTGCAGCTAGCTTTAGAAGGCCTATCCCTATGTTGTAAAGATGTAGTTGAAGCAGAGTAGTCCCCAGGCTAAATAAAAACCAGTTGACAAAAAGGAACGCTGTGATGGCTAAAAATGCCTTGTATACTTTGCTCTTTTTATTAATCTTTACTTTTAAGCGCATATTCATATAGATGTATATCAAACATAAAGATCATAAACAGTATTGCGAAGAAAAACACCAGGTATGGATAAATCTCAGACCTGATTTTTAGCGCATTTTTAGACTCCTTAACCCCTTCGTGCTTGTAAATTTTACCTACCTCTTTAAAAACAGCCAACTGATCCGTATAATGATAATACTTAGATTTTTTATTCTCGGCAGCTAACCTTTTAAGATAAGTCTCATTTAACTTTGTAATCACTGGCTTGAAATGATTTGCGGGGTCTCTAAGAACTGCGCCTGTTCCCCCTATACTTATCTGGGCTCCTTCTAGAGATCCAATACCAATAATATAAAATCTTAGATATCTCTCTGAAGGAATCTGAGCTGATCTACACTCAACGTTTACACACTCTCCATCTGTTAGAAGAAAAATTATTAGATTCCTCTTCTCTGTTTTAGAAAGATACTTTGCAGTAAAGTTTAGTGCGGTCGCGATATCTGTACCTTGTGCAAAGAATGGGTCTTCTGGCTCCAAGGTTTCAACCATGTTAAGCAAAGTAGTGGTATCTGAAGTAAAGGGTAAAGACAAGACTGGTGTATCCGTGAAGATAATTAATCCAGCGTTGGCAGGTTCGTAACGCTGAATGAGTTCTTTAATAAAATCCTGCGCAAATCCTAGGCGAGACTTAGCACCTGCATCACGAGCTCCCATACTAGCAGAAATATCTACGACAAATAGATAGCTAAGATTAGATTTAACGGATGCTAAGGGCACCTTCTCTTCGTGAAGAGCCGGACGCAAAGCTATAGCAACACTTAACACACTTAGGAGTAATACAGCTCCTAGCACGACCTTAGGGGCGAGCTTGTTGTTTCTTAAGAACACGTTGCCTTTAGAAAATCTCATCCACCGTTTTAGAAAAAACCAAAGAAAGAGGTTAAAGATACCTGCCAAAACATACACTAGAGCCTTCATAAGCTAAGGATCTTGAGTTTAAACCGAAGAAGTATAAGGAGACTAAGAAACCAAACAAATATCAACGGCTCGGGAGAATCTACATAAATTTTCTTCGGAGGGACTCTGATTTTTTCTTTCTCAAGTTTTGCAATGTCATCCACAACTTCCGAGAACTTATCGGATCGATCGACATAATAAAAACGCCCACCTGTTTTTTGGGCTAGCATCTCTGCTTGCTCTAGAGCTATTCTGTTTTCAACCTCGTTTACTATGATAGGATAAATCTCAATTTTGTATTTAGAAGCCAGTTCTGCAGCCTCTTCTAAAGAATACTCCGATTTTACCGTCTGCTGGCCATCTGTAATGAGTATAATAGCCCGAGGCCTTAATTTCTTCTCTTCCTCAGGTGTATATTCAGGCGGTTTAAGATTAGCTAGCTTTATAGTAGCCAGAACAATGGCCTTTGCTATATCCGTACCACCTGATTTCTCTTCTGGGATCAACGGAAGAACATCTGGATCAGCCAACTTAATGCGCTCTTTGATCACCATATAATCTGTGGTAAGCGGAATCTGAAGGAGTGGATAGTGCGCAAAAACTATAAACCCAACTCTAAATCGGTCCTTTGGTAAACTTTCAAGTAGGTGGATCAGTGCCTCTTTGGCGACAGTAAGTCTAGATCTTCCCGAGGAGTCAGTCAACTCCATAGAACCTGAAACATCCAGAAGGATGTAAATATCCGAATACATCCCTTGTTTAGAGTATTCTAGGATCCGTTGAGGTCTACCTGCTAAGATTGCGGTACTAACTACGAAAGCAGCAAACCCGACAATATACACCAAGTCATTTTTAGAAGGTGTAGCGAAGGGATCGAACCTTAAATATTTTTTCCGTTTAAGGAATATCCACACTCCGAACAAGGTTAATCCTACTAAAGCTATCACAGATAACAAAGGCCACTTTAGTAGCATTGTAAACGCTTTAAGATATTAATAAGTTCGCTTAAATACTTTTCGGGTAGTTTAACCCCACTGTAGATTGCAAAGTAGAGTAGTGTTAGAAGTTTGCTTTCATCCTTAGATAACAAAGGGAAACCTCTACTAAGTGGCGTCCTACTCAATAGGTTACTTTTAGCTCTGCAGGAGATACATAGTATGAGAGCTTTATATAAAGTGTTTTGTCGCTGATTCTCTTTATAAGCTAGGATATACCTATGCGCCAGATGACAAAACCTCAACCAATTACTAAAACTTTCTTCGCTCTGGGTGCTGCGTCTTTTAATTACTTTACTTCTGCTCTTACGTGAAATTCTAAGCACCCTTATTACGCGCCAAAAAAGCAAAATTATTATAGATACCAAGATAAAAGTAAAAGAAGGTAGCAGATCATAGGGAGCCCCAGGGTTTTTTAAGAGTGAAGTATCCATATTAGTTGTTTAAGAATATTACGATTTATATCAATTGTTCCCACGGTAACGCGTTTTTTCTTAACATAGTTTTTAAAGTCTTGAAAATACTCGAGCCTCCTTAGCTTTAATGTATCAAGATTCCGTTTTGTATTTAACAATAACGCACTATTAGAGAAACTCAGAACCGGCAAAATCGGTGTTTGAAACTTACCGGGCTTGGGAGTCTCATAAAAATTTAACCATAATAGAGGGTATCTCTGGACAAAAGCATTCAGCACTCGTTGAAAATGCCCCTCTGAGTACTCGACCTTTGAGGTATTAAGCACCACAACAAGAGAATTACGCGCAAGAGTATTAGCAATTTTTTGGAATGTAGAGCAATACCAGTCAGCATCCATCTGGGAGCTAACATCCTCTGGGGAGGTTTTAAAGATTCCTAGCAGCTTCTTCCGAAGTAGCTCTCTAAACACGCTCGAACTCTTTAAGGGAATAAACTCGCTCTTCATTCTGCTACTATTAAAATACGCACCTAATAAATCTTTGCCCCCAGAGGCTACTGCGGCAAAAAGATCCATAATATGAAACATACTTACTATATAGCCAAACATCATCAAACTGCCTCTAGCCGCTAACGTGGTATCTACCATAAACACAATCTTAAGCCGCTTATACTCCTTAAAAGACTTTAAAAATAACTTACGTGTGCGGGCAAAAGCTCTCCATTCAATGTATCGAATCGGATCTCCGGGAACGTACCTCCTAAGTCTATCAAACTCTACACCGCTGCCTAGAATTTTCGATTTATATAACCCTGCAAAAAGGTTAAGTAGCTTACGTTGTTTTAGTAATTTGTTTAAATCGAACAGATACCTCCTGTATAGTAGCTTACTACTCATCCATGTCTACTTAATGTTAGGAATTGACACTTTCTCTAGAATATACCTAACAATCTCATCTTGATTAACCCCGTCAGCTTGAGCCTCAAAGCTTAAAAGTATACGATGCCGCAAAACCTCATAGGCGATGTTTTTAATATCATCTGGCAACACGAAATCTCTTTGATTCAAGAACGCTTCTACTTTACCTAATTTCATTAAATAGATGCTTGCCCGCGGGGAAGCTCCAAGCCTGATGTATTTTGCTATTTCATCCAACCCATAATTGCGAGGACGCCTTGTTGCATCAACTAACCTCACTATGTACTTCTTTAACTCCGATACCACTTTTATAGCTCCGATCATTTTGCCTAATTTCAGAAACTCTTCCGGCGTAAAAATCGGGTCAACCCTCCATGAATCTCCCCTCTGTTCCTGAAGTTCTAGAATCTTAAGTTCTGACTCCAAAGAGGGATATCCGACTATTAACTTTGCCGCGAATCTGTCTGTTTGAGCTTCAGAAAGCGGGAAAGTTCCTTCCTGCTCTATAGGATTTTCTGTGGCCAAAACCACAAAAAAATCGGGGAGTTTCTGGGTTTTGCCTGCTATGGTCACCTGCTTTTCTTGCATAGCTTCCAGCAATGCGCTCTGCACTTTCGCAGGGGCTCTATTTATCTCATCAGCTAGGATAACATTCGCAAATATTGGCCCCTGCCGGATATAAAACTGACCTGTTTGTACATTAAAAACTTCGCTTCCTACTATATCTGTAGGTAATAAGTCTGGAGTAAATTGAATCCTATTAAATTGTGCATTTACCAGATCAGCCATTAGATTCACGGCTCGAGTTTTTGCCAGCCCGGGTACACCTTCAATTAACACGTGACTCTGAATAGCAAAGGCCATAAAGATAAATTTAAAAAGTTTGGGCTGGCCTATGACATAAGTATTAAAAATCTGACTCATCTTAACGACTTTAGAGTACAGTTGTTGATTCATAGTAGAAAGAATGAACTTAGCTATAAAGATGGTAGCAGAAACAGTAAGAGAGTAAAAGTTCAAGGGAGCGAAGGTAAAATCGGTTACTAGTAATTTTGCTCCAGTCCCTTAACTCTTAAGTAGTACTGCCTAGCCCTATCTTAACCTGATTAAGCAACGACTCCTTATCTCTTTGATTAATTAACGGTGCAGTAATGCCACCCACAGCAGTTCTAATACGAAGACCTCCAGGTAGTGTTACTACGGCTATAGGATAACGGGTGATCTTAGCCTCTCCCTTAGCCTTGGACGACCTTAGCTCGTGGCTCTCTTTAGTCCTTACCTGGATCCCAATGGCTCTCTTCCCCCTCTCTCTATCCTCGCCCTGAGTACACCCTTGATCACAAACAATAAGATCCGCTCCTCTCCCATCAAGCCAAGGTGGAGCAAACTCAGCACTATAAGGGGTGGACCTCTCTATTAACACTTTAACAAGAGCTTCCACCGTAAATCCTACAATAAAAGGCCACATTTTATACTTGTACAAAAACCAATAAAGCTCACGAAGGAAAGGTCTTTCCACGCGAAGTGTAAGGAAAACAAATCTGTAATTGTCATAATTTGACTCTTGCCTGGGCAAGCTCAACAAGAATACAACCAACTCTTCCCACAACTGTGGATTCGCCACTCGGACACCTTCCAACAGGCTTAAAAACCACAGCCTCTTGACCTCATTAGGAATACTTTCTGGAGACCCCTCTGCTTTCAGCAGCCGTACTGCACCTTTCGCCTTCTCTGGAC
>WFZK01000036.1 GCA_015489595.1 Candidatus Dojkabacteria bacterium
ATACTATACCTTGTGGGTAGGCAGCAGTAACCCGTACTATAAACGGGCTCTTTGTGTTAGCTTTACAGCTCCAATGCCTGATGAAGAAGAGAAGCTAGATAAGATACATCTGTTAATAAGAAGGATTATTCCCTGCTTTAATCCTTATCTTAAGAAATCTTGTGGCCCCTTTGGGCTTGCAGCTGTATTCAGACGACATCCTGAGCGCACTTATAAGAGGCTAAAAGAATGGCTAAGAAAATTTAAAGACGAAAAACACGCAGTTTGGAACATAATCACTGTTTTTTCTCAAGCCAACGCCAAATATTTTCCTGACCATGCGTTAAAGATATTAAATGAGGCGGAGCAATTAGGAGTGGAGCGCATGCATCCAAGCTTAAAAAGAACCATAGAAAGCGTGCGAAAGAAAGTTTTAAAGTATAGGACTGGGGCTTAGGCAAAATCGAAAAGAGTCGATTTTGTCTAAGCCATCTAAGGTTGCTTTCCTCCTAGCTGTTTTGAACCAGCTGCAAACAGGCATTTTCCCACTGTCATGAGAAAGGAACTTACCCTAGGGTGTGGGGCAAGATGTGGAATGGCCTCATTTTGCCCCACACCCGATTGAGTCCGGTTAGCGCGTAAAGGGTATAGGGGTAGGCTTGGTTGATGTTTTTCTTAAGCCTTCAGCTTAGAGTCTCTTAGCGAATAAATTTTTTTATCGTTGTTATTGCTTTAGGTTGATTGCGCATGCCCTGCCCTAAAGGATAGTAGGTGGGAATAAAGCTGATATTTTTGAGTTTAGGAACACGGAAGATTTTACCATTCAAGATTAATATACCCCTGGGGGTATCTAGAAAATGCGAAGTAATGCGACTTCCTAGTAAGAATGCCAACTTGGGTTTTAGGTCTAAGAGCAGCTGTCTAAAAAGTGGCAGGCTCTCATTGTAAGCCTGGGTAGGTAGTGATTGAGAATAGGCTGTGGTTACTGGTACGTATTCAGCTATAAAAACCTTATGATTGGCTATGTTGTTGTAAATAGTGAGCGCATGGCGATATGTGTAGTCATCAGGTTTTAGACGAAGAATTAGTTGGAGTACGCTTCTGTGTAGAAGGCCGAGTCTATGGAGGAATAAAAACGCTTGAGAAGTTCCGATCCAGGGAAGTGATGCATAGGGCCAACCTAAGTGTGTGGTTATATTTCTGCCAGTGGGATGCATAAAGACTAGTACGATTTTAGGGGACTTTGTGAGGCCTCCTCCGATGACTGGTTTTAGGCTTGGATCTCCGAATCTTGTTTGTAGTGTTGCATATTGTTTGGCAAAGGCTAACATCTTTTTGGGAATAAATTTCTCTAAAGGATCCCTGGGGATGTGCATGGCATGCGCCTCTGGGGGTTATTTGTCTAGCTTATGTAATATCGGAAGAATGCTATCCTCTGGGAGAGGTTTTGTGGAGCTTATCGAGATATAGGCTGAGTTTGACACCTTTAGGTATGCTTCATGTGAAGGACCTGTCTCTACAGCGGCGAGCCGGTGAAAACCTTTTAGAGTTTTATAGGGAATCTCTAGGGTCTCTAGCGACTCTAAATGTTTGTCTAGATCTCCCAGCTCATATGCTATAAAGACGACTTTATTGCCAGGATAAGATATTTCGCAGTAGTAATTCGTGATATTGCCTTGGATTTTCGTTGTGCCATGCTTTATCGTGGTGGGGGTTGTTCCCATTGCGGAATTGATAATGTCTAAAGGAATGTCCTTACATAGGTTATCAAGGTGCCAGGATGTTGTAGGTTTAGGTGGCTGGGATTGTGCTTGGCGCGGAGATTGGTTTCTAGAAAGAGTCCAGCCAATTGTGACTATAGCTACAAGGGCTAAGACAATTAAGATTGGGGATCTTTTCATCTTTAGATTATAAAACACGAGGGGAGTAGAGGCAAAATAAAAATGGGCGGCCTTACTGCTCCATAAATTTAAGCAGTAAGGAGGTCGCCTTCATCGGAAGAGATTCCTCTGAAGGCTAACCTCTAGGTAGATCCCTTGCGGGTTCTACCTAGCCGCCCTTTTGCCACTCGTGGCATTCCCTAGGGTTTTGCTTTCCTTTTTCAAGGAAAGCAAGGCGCGCCCAGAACCGGTTCTATTTCAATGTAACATACCCTGATGGGTGTTGTCAAGGAGGGTGTGGGGCGCACGCAAAAATCGACTTTTTTCGATTTTTGCGTGCGCCCCACAAGCTTATCATTCTCCTGGCCGTCTTACGTTTCCCCGTTGTTGGCGAACGATTATTCGCTACCCCGCGTAAGATGACCTACTTCAGGGCATGGGGCGAATCGACTGTTTACGTTGGCGTAAACACCTTTTAGCTGGTGATCTCTTCGTACTCCACCCCTATTTTTCTTAATTTTTCCTGAAAGTTGGGGTGAGCTCTTTTAAGAGAATCGGCGTTTTTTATGATGCTTGTACCCTTAAGGGTCGTAGCAAAGATTAGTAGAGCAATGGTGGCCCTTATGATGTATGGAGCTTCAAAGGTGGCAGGGGTGTAGTATGGCCCCCTAGCCACTAGAACTCTGTGTGGATCAAGCATGAGCACGTTAACTCCAGCCTTCCTTAGCTCCAGGCTCCAGAACAGGGCGCCGTCATACATCCAGTTGTGAAAAAGCACCGGAGTCGTGTGGTATGCAGCAAGTGGTATAAAAAGTGGAAGCGTGTCTACCGGGATCCCAGGCCAGGGATGTGGCTTAATAGTGGGATAGATTGCAGGATTTACAGATTTTGGGCTTTTTTCTAGCTTATAAATTTGAGTTTTAAAGCCAGGGCGGTTAAAAAGGGGCTCATTAAGGGGAGTGGTTCTTACACCGTAGCCAAAGATTTCGAATGCCTGAACAAATGGTGTAAAAAGTTGCGGCTCAAGGGTGTGCTTAACTTCTATGTTTTGGCCCGTTAGTGCACTAAGTGCAAGGAATGTTACAATTTCGTGGTGGTCGCTACGTATGCTAAATTTTATACTGTGGGGGGTATTGCCTTGGTCAGGGGAGATCCTAATCTGATTCGTACCCAGCCCTTCTACTTTGTATCCTAACTTGCTTAGGAATAGCCCTAGATCTTGCACATGAGGCTCGCAGGCTGCGTTGTAGATTGTTGTAGGGACTTTAAATGAGGCGGATACAATCATTGCAACTTCAGTGGCTGTAACAGATTGTTCTTTTTGCCAGATAAATATCTCTTTTTTATCAGGTAGTTTTGCGGCAGAAAGTTCTATGGCCTCAGGAGTGTTTTTGACACTAACTCCGAGTTTTTCTAGGTTTTTAAAATGTACGGTAAGCGGCCTAAGCCCAAGCGTGCAACCAGAGAATTGTCCTTTAAAAACCACCTTTTTAAACCGCGAGATAAGTCCCGCAAGCAATAGAATTACCGCGCGGATTTTGCTTAGTTTTCCAGGGTTCTCTATTACTAATTCTTCTTTGTTTTTAAGCTTGGAGTAATCAAGTTCTAAGATCTCTTGTTGAGGATTAAATTTCACTATGGCGCCAATTGATTCTAAAAATTCAAGAAACAACCTTACGTCTAAGATGTCAGGAATATGGTAAAGTGTAATTTTGCCGCTACTTAATATAGAAGCCGCGATTACCGGAAGAGCCGCGTTTTTGTTTCCAGAGACCGTGACTGTACCTTTTAATATCTTTGGGTTAACCTTAATATCCATTGGCCAGGGAATATATTGGAGTTTTTATGGTTTGTCAAGAAGGATGAGGGCGTGGGTTCTTCTTTTATGGTGGAGAGGAGTTGTCTATTCGTAAGGTCCTTCAAACCAGTTGGGGGGGAGAGCAGAGTTAGAGGGGAGTAGGGCAAAATCGTTTTTTCGATTTTTGAGTGAGCCCCCTAGTATGCTTGCAAACCCTGAAAATTTAAAGTACACTTTAAATATGAAGGGAAGATTTAAAGTGTACCTTAGAAATTTGACGGAGATTTTAAATGAGGTTCTGGCGGAGAAGTATTCAGTTCTACTTTTGGGCCCTAGACAAACGGGCAAGACTACGTTAGTGAAAAAATTACTCCTGCCAGCCTTTCGGAACGTCTTAGAATACTCTCTCACTGACCCACAACTTCGCTTAGAATTTGAGACAGATCCGCGTAAGCTTATAAGAGAAGTGGAGGCGCATAACTTTCCTTTGGTATTTATAGATGAGATCCAAAAGGTTCCACAATTATTAGATGCAGTTCAATATTTAATCGATAATCAGCGAGCTTTTTTTGTGATTACAGGGTCTTCAGCAAGAAAACTCCGCCGAAAGGGCACTAATCTACTTGCTGGTAGAGTGCTTTCTTTTTATCTTACCCCGCTTACCTGGAATGAAATTGGGATCAAGCCGCAGAATTATCTTGGTCTTAAGCCTAAGCTAAAAAAACTCAACAGCGCAGATACAAGTTTGGAAGATCAGCTGATCTTTGGATCTTTACCCCCAGTCTTGTTAGCCTCAAACAGATACAAAGAATTGATTCTCAGAGCCTATGCTCAGGTATACCTTCAAGAGGAGATAAGGCAAGAAGCTTTGGTGCGAAAAATTGGGGCGTTTAGCAGATTCCTGGAGTTAACTGCGCTTGAGTCAGGCTCTTCTCCAAACTATACGCAGCTTTCTCAACAGTCTGGGGTAAGTGTTCCGGCTATTCGCGCGTTTTTCCAGATTCTTGAGGATACTCTTTTAGTCAGGCGCTTGGATCCTTATCTTAAAAGTCCGCGGAAGAGGTTGTTTTCTCGCCCTAAGTACTACTACTTTGACATAGGGGTAAGAAATGCACTGGCCAAGCTTGTATTCTCGGAGGAGCTTTTAAAACTTCAAAAAGGCTTGTTGTTTGAGCATTTTGTTATTTTAGAGCTTTTCAGACGGTCAAGTTTGCCAGAAGCTGACTTTAGTCTTTATTGGTGGAGAACTCTCAATGGAGCAGAGGTTGATTGTGTAATAGAGAAGGCAGATGGTTCGCTTATTCCGTTAGAGATAAAAGCTACGAATCGAATAAATCTTGCTAAGCTAAAGGGATTAATAAGCTTTCTTAAAACTCATCCTCAGGCAAAGGTGGGTTACGTCGTATCTTTGGTTGATCGTCCTGAAAAAATAAAAGAGAATATCGTAGCGATTCCGTGGTGGATGCTTTAGACCAGTGTGAAGTTGGAGTTTTTGAGTGTAGTTAAAATGTGGTGTTGTCTGCCTCAGAGCTTTGTTAGCAAATGGAGTAAAATCTAACAATGAGATGGGGGCTGCTGGTTCTTTTCGTCCTGTTCGTTTTATCTTTGAGATTTTATTTAACTTCTCCCCGATATTCTTACCGCTCTTGGTACTGGCAGCTTACAGGCCCGCTTGATCTTAGCCGCAATGTAGATCTGTATGACGTTGATCTTTTTGAAGTTTCAAAGGATCAAATTGAAACTCTGCACAAGAAGGGAATCATAGTAATCTGTTACTTTTCAGCAGGCACATATGAACCTTATCGGCCTGATTCTGCGCACTTTCCCAACGCTGTGATTGGTAATAGCTTAAAAGATTGGCCTGATGAAAAATGGCTTAATGTGGTCGAATATTCTAAGTTTAAAGATATAATGTTACGAAGACTTAAGCTTGCTAAGCAAAAAAAGTGCGACGGCGTAGAATTAGATAACACTGATGCATATTCTCACCGAACCGGCTTTAGTATTTCAAGGCAAGATGAGGTAAGGTACGTAAAGTGGCTCGCAGGCAGTGCGCGGAAAATGGGGCTCTTGGTGGCATTTAAGAATTCCCCTGAGATTTTGCCTAATGTTTTAGATGTGATAGATCTTGTGATAGTTGAGGAATGTATTCAATATAACGAGTGCAGCAAGTATTTAAGCGCAAGAAGGGCTAGGAAGTCTGTGCTAGATGTAGAGTACAGTGGAGACCTCGAGGTTATTTGTAAAAAAGCTGGGCAATTTGGGATAGTGGCCGCCAAAGCATGTAAAGAATTAAACGGTTGCTGGCAGTCGTGTGAAGGTAAATAGAATAGGGGATAAATAAGTTTTGTCGCGCTTAGGTTTAGGATGTTTGTCACTTCATTGTAGCGGACAATTCTCCACCCTCCTGGCTTAAGACAAACCAAGAGAGCAAGGTTAGGGCACCTGTTTTGTCTTCAGCGGAGCTTTGATTTTTACCCCATTACCATGCTCATGTATCCTACCACCGCGGATTTGTCAGAGGCTGAGTCGCCAGAATTTGCGTATTTAAGAAGAATAGGCTTAAGTTCTAGATCTCTTGCTATAAATGTGGCTATATTAAGTCCGAACGCTCCACAGGCCTGTTCTGGGTTTAGTAGTTTAGGTGTAGACTCTTTTTCCACAATATTTTCTGTAAGTTGGGAGATAGTGGCAGAATCTACTTCTGTGGCAAGCCCGTATGGCAGATAGTGCGACAGGTCTGTACTTACTACCAGCACAGTTTTAGGATCTTTTAGAATCTTTTTAAGCTTTTTTGCATAATATAGAAAGTCTGTTACATGACCTACTACAATCGGTGTAATCTTTGGCAGCGTTGGTAGGTAATAAGCCAGAAATGGAAGCTGGACCTCTATGGAGTGTTCATTAATGTGAGGGACTTCAGAGACTATAAATCCTGGCTGGTCGCCTAAAGTTTCAAGGTATTTTAGGTTCTGTTTAAATACTGCCCCAGGTATTCTCCAGGTTTCGTTAGGATCAAGACTGAGGCCCGAGAAGGCTACAGTATGTGCTGGCCCCAGGATAATTATGTTTTTGACATCTTGTCTTGCCATGATTTTGTACGTGTAGACTGCTACAGGGCCGGAGTATATGTATCCTGCATGAGGAGCTATGAATATCTTGAAGTTCTTACGCGGAGTGCGTTTTATGATCTTTGGATCTATTTGAGAATCAAGCTCTTGGATTAATGCTTTAAGTCCAAATGGGTTGGCTGGATAGAATGCTCCTGCTACTGCCGGCTCCCGCATGTATTATTATAGCGTAGAGGGAGGGGCCAGAATCTACTTTTCGATTTTGGCTCCTACCCTAAATACCCTCCCTCTCGCTATTTTGAATCGCCCTGTTAGCAGGCAACTACGTCCTATAAGGGAGGTGATCTAGTTGAAAGGCATTGGAAAAATCTAGGAGTGCTATGTTGTGTCCCATGGTTTTTAGATTAGAGTAAATCTCCGTATCTGGTTTGCGGAGGGTATTAGGAGGAGGTCAGGATCACATCTCCTAAGCAAGTGGTGCTTAAGTGTGTGCCGTGACGAGTTAAGAAGCATTGGAGGAACCATCTTCCAATTTCTTCTTTTTCCTCTGAAGGCGTGAATCTCCCGGATACTTTGATGCGAATGAGGGGATGTTCTTTAGCTAACATTCGTTCTTCGAGTAAGGTTCCTTTTGGCACTCCTTCTGGTGTGGTAGCGGCTATAAGAGGGTATTTGGGTACCTCTAGCCACATTGTTAGTTTAAGGGTAGGCTCTCTTCCATCATGTGGCAAAGACAATTCTAATAGTTCTGGTAGCTCCATTCGTAGGTTCATAGGCCGCGGGAGTATAGGAGCAAAGGGGGTTAGGAATTTTGGGGGTTCTGGTAACATGTAAATTCTTGTTCGTGCAATGGTAAGTTTTGAGACCCGTTCTTGCTCTAAAACACGCACGTGGCCATGTCTAACGCCTTCTTGTATGTATCCTGGGGTCTCTAGGATAGAAATGATACCTGTTATAAATGGAAACGCGGTATTATGAGGATATGTTAAAAATTTCTCTCTTAAGAAGAGTAGGGGGCCTAGTAGGGTAATTCTAGCGAAGTTTATAATAGGGTACTTTTCTATATGTGTTGATTCTGGATTGGGTTCTCTGAAGGTTTCCATCCTTTTGAGGGTTAATTGATTGGTTTGATGCAGTATTATATCCTATAGCAGAGATGTTATAGGCCCACCATCGAGGGGATGCCTAGCAGTTGGAATGTTGAGTATGGAACTACAGCAATTGGCTTAAAATCTTCAGGATCTGCTTAAGACGAGTCTTTAATATCCCAGCATGATTGGTTTTTATTAGTATTGTTTTAAGACAGGTAAATAGGGTTGAGAAGTTAAGCTTGTAGTTGAGATCGAAGAGTTCATCATGGGTACTAAAAAGGATAGTCGTGGGGAGGTTAATAGAATGGGGTTTTAGCCTGGGATTCCCTTCCGCCGCCAGTTTAAGGATAGAAAATATCGGCTGGTGTGTGAGTTGTGTTAGAAGCGTGTTTAAAAAATTTTCGGGAGGTTCACCGGGAGGAAGTTGTTTTTTAAGGAATTGATAAAGAAGGTCAAATGGTGTTTTATCAGTTCTAAGGCCGGCTGGGTTGAGTAAAACGAGATGTTTTAGGGGAGCTTGGGGAAATAGATAAGTGAGCGTTGTGGCTATTGCACCACCAAAAGAGTATCCTGCGAGGGTGTATCTTCTATCTCCCAGAGTACTTTGGATAAATGTATAAAGAGTACGAGCAAGGCTCTCATATGAGGTATGTTTTAAAAACAGATCTGGGATGTTCGGAGCCAGGATAAAAAATTTTCGGGCGAGCTGCTTAAGGAAAGTTAGATTACTTATAGCATTGCTTCCTAAACCATGAAGGAATACGAATGGTTCTTGACTGGGATTACCCAAGGCAATGTAGTGTACCGTGGTATCTTTTATTTTTTGAGTTTTGTAAAGATCTTTTTTCGCCAGGTAGGCACGTTGATGGTTTCTGAGTATGATTTTTAGCTTAGAGATAAGTTCTTCTTTTGTAAGCTTTATAGGTTTGGCACCATAGAGTCTGGCGGTTAAAAGAAAGACGTTATTTGTGGGGTTAAATGAAGGAAGATAGAGGATTAGATCGTTATGTGAAAGGGATTGAGGGGAGGTAGTAGTGAAGGTACTATTGTCGCTAAACGTGGTGAATTTTATCTGGTGATTGTCAAAATATCTCGGTACGAATTTTGGGATTTCAGGTACTCCAATCAGTAGAATGTTCAGCGAATTTTTCATTTTCTCTATTTAAAGTATAGCCTAGTTTAATGGAGTAGATATATTGCAATGTTCAAGGGATTAAGTGGGGCGCACGCAAAAATCGAAAAAAAAAGTCGATTTTTGCGTGCGCCCCCGAAGCTTATAATTCTTCTGGTCTCTTATATTTCCCGGTTGTTGGTAAACGATTTTTCGCCACCCCGCGTAAGGCAACCTATTTTAGGGTGTGGGGGAAATGTGTCATTACCACACTTTGCCCCGCACCCTAAACTTGTGCTAAATTTACTCAATGAGAGTTCTTGTCGCCTCTACTAATCCTAACAAGTTAGCTGGCACCGAACGGGCATTTGCTGAGTTCCCAGAGGTGTTTGGAGAGTCTTCTGAGGTCACTGTGGTGGGTAAAAAATTCCAGAGCGGAGTGCGTGATCAGCCGATCGGCTATGAAGAAGCCATACGGGGGGCATTTAATCGAGCTGAGTCTGCAAGAAAGAGTGATAAGAAAGGGGAGTATGATTTTTACGTTGGGATAGAGGCTTCTATTGTATTTGTAAAAAATTATCCGCATCTTGTAACCTATGCATGTGTGATGAGCAAAGGTGGCTCTTACTATTTTGGTTCGAGCAAATTGCATCCACTGCCGGCAAAGGTTGTAGAGTCTTTAGCTATTGGACAAGAGTTGGCCGCATTTGCAGAGAAGATAAGCGGAGTAAAGGATGTGCGTAGCAAGGGTGGGATCGCTGGATATCTCTTTAAGGGGACCTATACTCGAACCGATGTTAATTATCTGGCCGTCAAGGGGGCGCTGGCCGGCTTTATTAGGGTTGGAGATTTTAAAGATTCTGTTGATTTTTCTAAGCTACCTAAGTCGGTTTATGTTTCGGTCTCTATAGCTGGAGGAATAGTCAAAGATTTGCCGCTTCAACTTATGGAGTGGATAGAGCAAACAGGCGCTGTGGTAAACGATAAGCATGTGGTATATGCCGGCCACGATCAAGCAGCTAGAGAAAACTTTATACGGCAGTATGCAGCGGAGTTTTTCGGGATAAAGGCTCCTAGGGAAGGTGAACCTGGCTTTGACGAGCTTATTTATAAGCTTGATACCTATCTTGTAGATGAAGCTACTCACATGATAGTTGTTCTAGAGAAACCCTCCCATGGCGTGGGCATGGAGATAGAAAGGGCATTGAGTCGTCCTGCGCGGGGATTGCCTACTGCCAAAATTTTGGGATTGGTTAAGGATTTAAAGTTTTTGAAGTTGAGTCGGATGGTCAGAGGGGCTGCTGAGAAGTATAATAATTTTGTGCTTAGAACATATAAAACTGAAGGGGAGATAAAAGACTTGGTGATTGAATTTCTAACCGAGTAGGAGAGGGTTTTAAGCAAAGACTGATTCTGTCTTGTACAGCTCAATATGATTCCTGGCTCGGCATGGTATCATATGATATGGAGCGTAGACGTAGGCTATTCCGTAAGGTAATGGCCGTTGGGGTTCTTTGGTTAATTGCCGTCGCTGTGATTGTTTTAGCTTATTTAAGGTCAAAAAAAGTTGTAATTAGAAATTCGGCCCATATTCAGTATGCTTCGTCTCTGGATTTTAAGACATACAAAGGTAAAGCCCCAATTTATCCCTTGGATGGAGCATGTTATAAGTTTTTTAAATCTGAACCGCTATTGATCCCCGATTTGCACTCTGGGCCTAATACTTATGTTTATCTTAGACGTTTAAAACTCCATGTTGACGTGGCACCGTTTGCTAATCATAAGCTATACGGGAAAATACATCAGGTAGATATAAACATTATGGGGTCTCCCCTATGGAAATACACATATCCTAACTGGCTTTCAATCACGGGCAGACCGTGGAAGACTTATGAGTTTAAATGGAATCCTCCTTTGCTACTTTTAAAGGGGCCTGGAAACTTACAAGCAGTTGATGCCATCTTTTGTGATCCCTGGGATAAGGCGGATGGCAAAAAGGACATGTTTCACGAACCAGCTCAGCTTGAATGGGAGATCGAGTATGCCACATCAGAACAGCCGCTTAAGAGTTTCATGGAATGGTTTAGGTATAAAGGTACTTCTTGGGGCTGGCCCACTCCTAACGGAAAGCTTAAGCTAGGAACAATTTTAGATAATACCAGCGAGGGGAAGGGGTACAGTGTCAATACAGCTATCTACGGTTATTATTTTTATCCAACCTTGTATCAGGATGTTTGGCTAAAAATAGGTGAAAAGACGATTGTAGGTGGTAAGGGAATAAATACTGCTTCTAACCCTGACATTACTGATAATCCTGTGATTTACTTTAATCCTTTAGTTGTGGGGCGAGGAGACATCTATATTCAGTGGGGTCCAAATTTAGGCCCTGGTTCTCGGACTTTTGCAATGGTATTTGGAGTTCGCGGTGTAGAGAAGGTAACTCCGACGTCTGTTACCCCTACGTCAGCTCCAACCCCTACACCTACATTGGCGTCTCCTCCGGTGACTCCAAGTCATACTCAGACTCCTACGCCTACGAAGGCTCCTAACTCTGAGCAGGGTTTACCACTTAAGGTTCCATGTAGTATAGGGCAGCCAGTTATACTCCATACGGGGGCAGATTATGCTTCGGATTTAACGGATGTGGTTCCGCCTCCTAGTGTTCCTGAGGGTTTTGTGGCTCAAAGTCAGACGGTGTATAAAGGAAGTTGCAGGGAGGCAAAGATATATTCGTACATTCTAGATAAAGAGATAGAGCTTGTTCCTGAGACAGGTTTAAAGAAGGTTAGTTTCAGAATTAAGTTAAGCGAAGCCTTAAGGAATGATAATCCTCTTATTAAGTTAAGTATAGGTAATAACACATTCTATACATTTAGCGACCAGGAAGGTACTGCCTATTTGTATGTGCCTGCTAGCTACTTTGAGAAGAAACCAGTAGAGGTAACTATTAAACCGTATAATTATCTCGCTAAGATTTTAGTTTTAGAGAGTGGGCTTTCTGAGCTAGGGGAACGGAATCTTAATTTTATATGGGGTGATTTAGATAATAAGGGGGACAGTGTCTCTCCGCAGGATTACGCAATTTTCCTTAAGTATTATTTAGGACGTTTTTTAGCTGCCGACGCTGATCTTAGCGGAAAGGTTTGGGTGAAAGATTATGCGATTATGATTAATAATCTTGGGAAGAAGTAGGTTAGGGGGCTTTAAGCAAAATCAAATTTTCGCGATTTTGTTTAAAGCCCCCTAAAATCGTTCTCCTTCTAGCGTTTTGAATGATCTCTTACGGAGAGGTAACTCTCCACTGCTGGGAAGAAGAAATTTAGTTTTAAGGGCGTGAGGCAAAATGTGGTGACCACATTTTGCCTCACGCCCTTGAATCCATGGATAGGGATGCGATTGTCGAGTTATAAGTTATAATCTTAGTATGAGAGAGGCACTTCTGTATCACAAGCTTAAGAACAAGAATGTTCGATGCAATGTGTGTAACCACCGCTGCGTAATAGCCCCCGGCAAGACCGGCATTTGCGGAATAAGACGCAACTTAGATGGTACACTATATCTTTTAGCGTATGGGAAGGGTTTTGCTCACATTGATCCTATGGAGAAAAAACCGCTGTATCATTTCTATCCTGGTAAGCTTATCTATTCAATAGGTACGATTGGATGTAATTTCAGGTGTTTATTCTGTCAAAACTATGACATAGCTCAGATAACACATTACGCCGACGCCGAAAAAATCCTAGAACATCTAGAAGATCTACCTCCTGAGAAGATAATAGAAAATGTCAAAAGACGCGGCATTGAGTTTATAGCTTACACATACAACGAACCTACAGTTTATTTTGAATACACCTATGACACTGCTAAGCTTGCTAAAAAAGAGGGTTTTAAAAACGTATATGTCTCTAACGGTTTTATGACTAAAGAGATGCTTAATAAACTTATTCCCTACTTAGATGCAGTCAACATCGATATAAAATCTTTCTCGGAGGAGTTTTATTTGAAGGTCATTGGGGGAAGATTAAAACCGGTACTAGAGAACGTAAAGTATCTCTGGGAGAAAAACGTATGGGTAGAAGTTACCACTCTCGTTATACCAGGGCACAATGATTCCGAAAAGGAGCTTACCCAGATTGCTGAATTTGTTAGGTCTGTCTCTCCTGACCTACCTTGGCACATCTCTAGATTTTTCCCAGCATACAAGATGCTGGATACACCTCCAACACCGATAGAGACACTTATCAAAGCTTATGAGATTGGCAAAAAGGTTGGATTAAATTACGTTTACATAGGCAATATTCCTCCTACAGAAGATCTAATCAAGTACAACAACACTTATTGCCCTAAGTGCGGGAGATTGCTAATTGAACGGATCGGATACGATACTCGTGTCATAGGCATTACATCAGAGGGGAAGTGTGAAAAGTGTGGGGCTCAGATCTCTGGGAGATGGGGCTAGGGGGCTTACGCAATAATCGCCGCTTTTTTCGATTATTGCGTAAGCCCCCCTAATTGCCGTTCCTCCGATCGTTTTTAAATTACCCTGGTGGCAGGTGGCTTTTCGATACTACAATACAGAAAGAATTCATCAATCGTTGGACTATAGGACACCTTTACAATACTTGTTAGAGAAGTTGGGAGGCTCTAAAGTTATCGCAACTTTTTGATTTTTGCCCCAGCCCCACACCTTCATTGATTTTTATCTCTTAGTCGTTATAATCTAGTATGAAAAGACTCTCTCCTAAAGCCAGACACTTTTTACTTGGTTTATCCAGAAAAGCCCTTGAGCACTATTTTGCAACGGGAGATTTTTTAAAACCTACAGAGATAGATGTACCAGAAGATATAGAGCCAGAAGTGAATGCCATTCGGGGTACTTTTGTAACTCTGAATTCAATTGCAGGCAATCGACTTAGTCTGCGGGGATGTATAGGACACATCCTGCCTGTTAATCCAATATATAAAGATGTTATTGAAAATACTTACGCAGCAGCATTTAACGACCCTCGCTTTCCTCCTTTAACTAAAGAGGAATTAGATAACATAAAAATTGAGATCTCAATCTTAAGTGAGCCCAAGAGGTATAAGTATAGAGAAGTAGATCAGCTTCTGGATTATTTAGACAAGAAGCGGCCAGGCGTAGTTTTAAAATATGGCCCATATAACGCGACTTTTCTGCCACAGGTATGGGAGCAAATTAAAGATCCCGCTGAGTTTTTGTCTCATTTGTGCCTTAAGGCAGGGTTATCCTCTGATTGCTGGCTTTCTTTACGCCCTGCGATATTTACCTACACTGTGGATGAATTTTCAGAGAAATAACTTATAAAATTTTATCCCTCTTCGCCTACATATACTGCAGTATGGTTTGCCCACGCTTGAGTAAAACTCTTCCTAGCTTAAGAATTGTAGTAAAATAGGTTAATGAAGAACCAAATACAGCAAGAGTATCTAAGCTTTAAGGCAAAGGTCGATAGAGAGAGAACTACGCTTGAGCGTTTGGCTGATTGGCTCACCGTGAAACTTGGTTCAATCGAGGCGTTGGTAATACATTTAATTGTATTTGTTGCTTGGATTGTTATAAATCTAGGTTTCACGCCAATTCAGGTGTTTGATCCGTATCCTTTTGGACTCTTGACAATGCTTGTTTCACTGGAGGCTATATTTTTAAGCCTTTTTGTGTTGATCTCTGAGAACCGAGAGCAGAGGATAAATGACGTGCGAGAGGAGCTTAACCTTGTTTTGACCAAAATCATTGAGAAAAAGATTGACGCATTAACCCTTTTGGTTGCGCGTTCAATTAGGGGAAGGAAGAGTCGTCAAGTAAAGGAGGCTTTAGAGCCCGTAGATATAGAAACGCTTGAGGTTACGTTAAAAGAGGAGGTTGGGAAGTAGCCGATATTTAGGGGAGTGTGCGGTAATTTAGTTTTGTATCGAGCCATTTTGGGCGTGGGGCAAAATGTAGAAACACCACATTTTGCCCCACGCCCTAAAGTAGGTTGCCTTACGCGGGGTAGTGAAAAATCGTCCGTTAACAACGGGGGATTTACCACGGCCAGAAGAATGATGAGTTTAGGGGGCTGGGGCAAAAATCGACTTTTTGATTTTTGCCCCAGCCCCTTTATGCTTTGATCTTGGCACTTGGTGGGACGCTGGGCGAAAATCGGTTTTGGATTTTTGTATAAAGTCCTCAGTTACCTCCGAAGCGCCTGTGGCGGCGGTTATAGTCGTTTATCGCCTTTTCAAGTTCGGCTTCCGTAAAATCCGGGAAGGGTACTTTGGTGAAGTAGAGTTCTGCGTAGACTCCCTGGAAGGGGTAAAGTCCGCTAAGACGTTGTTCCCCTGAGGTCCTAACTATGAGGTCAGGAGGAGGGATATTAGGAGTGTCGGTGTAGTTGTAGAAAAGCTCCGGAGTGATCTGGTCAATTTTAAGTTTCCCCTCTTTCACTAGCTTAGCGATCTTTCGTGTAGCTCTAATTATTTCATCTTGGCCGCCGTAGTCAAAGCCTATTAAGAGGTGCCAGCCAGAAAACTTTAAGGTAAGCTTCTCGGTCTCTGTTATCACTTTTACAAATCGTCTAGGAAGCCTGTCTTTCCTGCCTATGTGGATAAATCTTATTTTGTGCTCTATGAGATCTTTTTGTGAGTCCTTCAGGAATCGAGAGAAGAGTTCAATCAGGAATTTGACCTCGGTTTTTGGCCTTTTGATCCAGTTCTCTGTTGAAAGTCCCCAGAGGGTGAGGTATTTGATGTTAAACTTCTTAATTGATTTAAGGAGTGATTTGGCTCTCTCTGCCCCTTTTTGGTGTCCGGCCATGGGGGGAAATCCGTGCTCTTTGGCCCATCTTCTGTTACCGTCAGGAATAATGGCGAGGTGTTTTAGTGGATATTGGTGTTTCATGGTTGAAATAGGGTATTTGTATTATAAGATGTTTGATTAGGAGGGTAAAGGAGCTGCAGGGCGTGGGGCAAAATGCGGACTTAGCGCATTTTGCCCCACGCCCCAAAGCAGATTGTTTACGCAGGGTAGCGAAAAATCGTTTGTCAACGACGGGGAAATGTAAGACGGCCAGAAGCGTTGTAAGCTTAGGGGGCTGGGGAGATACCTATTCTGAAATTCACTTTGGTTTAGTTTATAAATACTCCTTTGGATCTTTAGCATGCGACGGGATACCTACATTTTTCTCCACTCTTCCTCCCACGGGCTGGGTGGTAATTTTTCTGGATGAACGAGTAAGCGGACAATACTGCTTACACATAAGAAGCAATTAATTATTTTTGATGGTTCTATATAATCCTGTTTCACATTTGTGACTATTTCGTACAAGATAAAGATTAGCTCGTTAAATAGTCTCTTTTCAGCTTTTTCCTTGGGCAGATGCCCCGTGGAGGATTTTACCTGAAAGTCAGCTATCTCATAGAGTCTTTCTAAAACATTTTTTCCGTCTTTGGTTCGGGTAGCTTGTACCGTGTTTAACATCTCTTCCAGTACCTTTTTCCACTGCTCAGGGGTATAGCTATTCTTTTGCTGAACGGATTCTACTACTCTTTCTCTAAGTTCTTTGTTTGCTAGCAAGGGTTGGAGCTCTTCAATAAACATGTTTAATCTGTCCCATAGGCTTGCTAATTTTTCGGGAGTGTTAAGAAGCTGTTCTATCTCTTTTTCATCTTCTAGCCACTCCCTGAAGCGCAGATAATAAAATGGATCAACTATGTGGTGATCATCTGGGTTCCTAGGGTCTGAGCTAAGTACGAAGATTTTATCTGGAGGATAGAAACGCAGGAGGTCATATATAACTGAAAATATCCCATCCCATAAGATCGATCCGGTAGAGAGTAGTAGAGGCCAATATTTTTTGATGTTTTCTGGGTTGCTTGTTATAAGGTTGATCAAGTGTTTAAACCGCTTAGCCACTTTATCTCCTTGCATTTCGGATATAATTAGTAAAATTTCTCGATCTTGAAGAATCTTTAGAGCTTCTATAAAATCAGACATTCCTTCACTATTACCCCACGACAGCGTAGATACCACTTTAGCAGCGTTGTTAAGCGTGGCCACCTTATCTGGGGAGAGCTTAGCAAGCCATTCCTGTATTTTCCTTACAGGATAATCATAGTAAGTCTCTCCAGCCACTTCAACTTTATATTTGGAGGACTCCCAAGGTGGTGCAGTTGTCAGCCATATGGCGAGTTTATCGACCCACACTCCTACTTCCCACATCTCTTGTGTTAAGGCTTCTATTAAATTTTGTTTGGTATTTTGGTTTTGTAATTGTGTGACTCTGTTAATAAAATCGATAGGACTATAGTGGTATAAGAGGTAACCGAGGGTGTATAAAGATAGTTCATCTCCCTTCGAGGCGATAGCCTTGTCTTTTTTGAGAAGATAGTCTTTTACGTCCTCTCTGAGCTTTCTTAGGATAGGGTGGCTTGAAGGTCCATCTATCATTCTTAGCCGAGCGAGGAATAAGAGGAGACCAAACGCCATGGAGCTTGCGGCATCCGTGCGTTCTATAGTAAGGGGGACAGGGGTCAAGATTAGAGGAATCTCCTCATTTGGCGTTTCTCTTAAGGGTAGGATCATAATCCGAGCCACTTGTGGTGGGATTCCTCTCCTCAAAGGTACAGACATACATGGTTCTGAGTTTTGGGAGCAGGTAACTTCTTGGGAATATTTAGGAGGAAAGACAGCTGTTGGTCCGTCTTCATGTGTTGCGACGTGTGTTCCATGTAGTCCAGAGTACTGTCCGCGGCACAGATTCTCTATAAAGCATAGAGCGTAAAGGACCTCTTTTGGTATGCCACTTACTTGAGAGAGTTCATTGATTAGAGCTTCCATTTCTTCGACAGTAGGGTCCAGCATAATTTCTTCTGGGTGGTAGTAGAGAGTAATATATCTACGTATTAGCCAGTTATATAATTCTTCACCTTTTTCTCCTAATATTTCTCTAATCTCTTTAGGTTGTGCTATACGGTAGTTGTTGGGAAGAAATTCATTAACCAGGTGAAAATTGATCTTTTCAAGAGATAGTGTCCAGGGAGTAGATTCCGTTAGCCTAGGTGGGGGAGTAATGTAAGTGTCGCCCCCAAAAAGATCATTTATTAAGAGTTGTCTTGTTTCATCTCTAATCCTTTCGAAGGTGGATTCCATTTTTGGAGCGACTTTAAGCCATCTTGAAAAGCGTTCTAATCGTCTGAGGCGTTTTTCGACTGATTGCTGAACATATTTTATTACCCACAGATTCGAAAGGATTGCCCCTCGGATGGGATACCAATCCTCCGGAAGGGGGGATTTAGTTTCCTTATTCCGAGTTGGAGATTTATGAGCAGTAGGTAGCTCTGGCCATGGCATGAGGAATTGAGAAGCTACTAATCCAGTAGAGAATAAAAACTGTCTGCGGGTCATTTCCCTTTGGAGTAGAGGGTCGATAGGATTTGGGTGAGGTTCATTAGTGGGGTTTCCCTTACCTTGGCGGGTTTCTCTCACGGTCTCCATGCTACTAAAATATTGTAAAGATATTGGCGAATAAATACAATGTTGCGGAGGACTAAAATCGGCTTTTTAAGATTTTGACTCCAGCCCCAGAAATAGTTGAGGTTGAAGCAGACTCCTACTATCATTAAATAATTCTATGAGTTGTGAAATACTCTTTGTAGCAGTTGATCTGGCTCGTCTTAATCAAGAAGAATTCACCGGGTTAGTTAAGCGTCTAGAATTCTTCAGGATTGACTGCGTGGTTTTACTCGATGGATTAGTTTCATTCGGCTATGATTACCTGGAAAGTTTAGGCCTTAGCCGGCTTAGATCTCTTAAGGCTGTGGTAAAGCGCGTCATAACGCTACCAGGGATTATAGAGTTTATAGTATTTAGACCTTCACTTAGGTTGAAACTTCCTAAGAAAATAGAAGCAAGGCTGCACCTGGTAAAGGAATCCTTGAAAAAAGATCTAGTACCTATCGCCAATCTCGTAGACTCATTTAGCTTTACCTTGTTTGAGCCTGGCCTGGAATTGGTGTTTACTAGTTCTTTGTTCTGGCTTCAGCCAGATACTTTAAAGTGCATCAAGTTTGATGATCCTGCCACAAGTCCCATTACCTCTACGTCTGAATGTATTGATCTTAATCTTTATCAGTATTTTCCGGATGAGTATATTATCTCGAGCATAAGTGGAAGAAAGAAAAAACGGCAGGGAATAAAGCGAATGTGGTTTCTGCCCGCTTTAGACGTGAATTTTGACATTCTTTATGCAGGGGATGATCTCGTGGTGAATGTTCCTAAAACCCGTAGACTTAGTACGAGTAGAAGAGAAGAAGGTTATTCAGGCTGTTTTGTTCATCCTTTAAAAGACGCAACGAAAATCTATCCAGAGTTTCACCTCTTTGTGTAGCGATGAGCTAGCTTTATTCCGAGAGCCTTGTTCTTCGGAGGTGTAGTCTGTGACGTAACGAGTCCCTTCGCCGTGTAATTGCAGAAAGCTTTCTGCTTTAAGGAGGAATTCGAGCGCTGCCGAGTTGGTTGGAAGCAGGCTCAGAGGAAATCGAACTTTCTTCGTGCCTCCGCAAATTTGCATCTTTTCTGCTAAAATACTACAAACTAATTTCATAGGTTAAGTATGACTGCACGGGATAAAGCAGAGCTTTCTACTACATTTATCAAGGATGTATTCAACCAAGTAGAGGAGCCTATTATTAAGTTTTGGAAGCAGAACAAGATTTTTGAAAAATCTGTAGAGTCTAGGCCAGAAGATAATAGGTTCGTGTTTTATGACGGGCCTCCGTTTGTAACTGGTACTCCGCATTATGGTAGTCTGCTCCCTAGCGTACTTAAAGACATAATACCCAGGTTTCAGACCATGCTTGGAAAGAGAGTAGAGAGGCGCTGGGGCTGGGACTGCCATGGTATTCCCATAGAGGAGAAAGTAGAGAGAAAATTAGGCACAAAAAACAGAAGAGACATAGAGGAAAAGATAGGCCTTGAGCGTTTTATAAAGGAGTGTTTCAACTACGTACAAGAAACCTCTGCTGCCTGGCCCTGGTATATAGAACACGTTGGCCGCTGGGTTGATATGGAGAATCCTTACCGAACTATGGACATGTCGTACATGGAGACTGTTATGTGGGTATTTAAACAGATGTATGATAAGGGGCTGGTATACTACGGCAAAAGGATCTCTCTTTATTGCCCCAGATGCGGAACTCCGCTTTCTAGGTTTGAGATACAGATGGATAATTCGTATAGGGATCTAGAGGATCCTTCAATAATTGTAAAATTCCCGCTGAACTATTCTAAAACAGGCAACGGTGTTGGAGCTGTTATTGAGAACGAGAAAGGTCAGATCTTAATGGCAGTAAGAAATGAGAAGGGTAGGAAAAAACTTTGGGGGATAGTAGGCGGCAAGATGGATCCAGAGGATAAAGATCTTTACGAGACGGTAAAGCGTGAGGTAAAAGAAGAGACCGGAGCAGAGGTGACGGATATAGAGTATTATGGGTTTCACGTTGACATCTTCGAGGGTAGGCTGTTTAAAACCCACCACTTTAAGGCAAGGATAAAAGGAGAGGTTAGGCGTACTGCTCCATCTGAGTTAAAAGAGTTTGTGTGGGTAGATAAGGATAAGATTCCGTGGGATAAGATTCACATCCCTACACGCAATTGTTTAAAAAATGTGCTAGATGGCAAGCCTGTAACTACTAAGCCTGATACTAAGCTTGTGCCTGTGTATCTGCTTGTTTGGACCACAACCCCATGGACTTTGCCTGAGAATGCAGCCGTCGCTGTTGATAAAGATAGCTTATATGTAACAGTTAAAAAAGGCGATGAGCTTTTAGTTTTAGCAAAAGACAGACTCGAAGAGGTTTTGGGAGAAGAAGACTACAAAATTTACGATGAGTACAAGGGCGAGGAATTAGTAGGCCTTTCGTATAAACCGCTTTTTGATTACTTTGCTTCACAGGCCAAAGAGGCGGATTTCCATGTATACGCTGCTGATTTTGTAAGTATGGATGAAGGTACAGGGCTTGTGCATATGGCTCCAGCTTATGGAGAGGATGATTTTAATTTGGGCAAGGAATTAGGGCTTAGTTTGTTTGAAGCAATAGATGATCTGGGCCTGTTTACGGATCCGGTTTCAGATTATAAGGGAATGTACTTTAAAGAAGCGGATCCTAAAATAATTGACAATTTGAAAAAAAGAGGCCTTTTGTTTAAAGAGGGCAAGATAGTGCACAGTTATCCAGTTTGTTATCGCTGTGGAACACCACTTCTTTACAAGGCTCAAGAGGCTTGGTATGTGAACATTCAGAAGGTTAAGAAAGACATGCTCAAAAACAATGAGAATATCAACTGGGTACCACCCCACTTTAAGCATGGTCTTTTCAAACACGTAATAGAGACTGCACCAGATTGGTGTATCTCGAGAACTCGCTTTTGGGCTACCCCTCTGCCTATATGGCAGTGCGACAAGTGCGGTTATACAGAGGTTTTAGGCTCAATCAAGGAGATTGAAGAGAGATCGGGCAAAAAGGTAACTGACCTTCACAGACCTTATATTGATGAACACACCTGGAGCTGTCCTAAGTGTAAAAAGGGTACATTAAAGAGGGTTCCTGAAGTAGTTGATGTTTGGCTAGAGTCAGGCTCTATGCCTTATGCTCAGTATCACTACCCGTTTGAGAATAAAGAGCAATTCGAGAAGAACTTTCCAGGTGATTTCATAGTTGAGTACGTGGCTCAGGTTAGGGCCTGGTTTAATATGCTTCATCGTGTGGCTACTATCGTTTCGAATTCTAATGCCTTTAAGAATGTAATAGTTACTGGGGTTATAAAGGGTACGGATGGAAGAAAAATGAGTAAATCCTACGGGAATTATCCAGATCCCAAGGCTACACTAGAGAAGTACGGAGGCGAGGCTTTTAGGCTGTACGTTAGTGGAAGTCCTTTGGTAGTAGGCGAAGATATGAATATCTCCGAAGAAGGCATAGCTGACCAGGTAAAAGAGATAATCCTTCCGTATTTGAATATTTATCGATACTTTGCCATGTATGCTAATCAGTTTGGATTTAAGCCTGATGAGAATTTTGAGCCTACGAGTTTACTTGATCGTTGGGTTCTTGCGCGAGTTGGTAGATCAGTAAGAAGTATAAAGAAGTGGCTTTCTAAGTACTATATTAACAAAGCTACCGCTGAGATAAAGCCTCTTATCGAGGATGTTTCTACTTGGTATATCAGAAGGTCAAGAGATAGATTCGTAGCAGGGGATCGCGATGCTCTAAACACATTGTACAAGGTCATTAAACTGATGTCTCTTGCCTTTGCTCCGATAATGCCGTTTAGTACAGAGTATGTTTATTTACAGATTCGTAAGCTAGAGAAAGATCCATGTGAATCCATTCATCTTTGTTACTGGCCTACTGTCAAGAAATTAAGTAGCGATGATAAGGCGATGCTCGAAAAGATGGAGATTGTGAGAAAGCTGGCTTCTCTTGCCCACAACATAAGGGTATCGGAGCGACTTCCTGTAAAACAGCCTTTAAGCAAGCTCGTGGTAAGTGTAGACGGAGTAAAACTTGAGCCAGAGTACCTGGATCTTTTAAAGGATGAGGTAAACGTTCTTGAGGTAACAGAGGGTAATTTGGATAACCTTCCTGAGACTTACAAAGTGGTAAAACAGGATAATTTAGGGGTAGCGCTTGATACTCAAATCACCAGGGTGTTGTTAAAGGAGCGTTTAACCCGCGAGATCATAAGATCAATTCAGGTGGTAAGAAAACAGGCAGGGCTTTCAATTGGCACTAAAACCAAGGCCAAGATTTACTTTAGCGATCCTATAATTCAAGAAGTTCTCGACGAGTCGTATCAGAAGATAGGGGAAAGAACCAATCTACTGGAGCTTTTAAGCGAGCAGCGTTACTCGTTGGATGATATTGAGGAACAGCAGAAGAAGAACATTACCTTCTTTACCATAGGTCCTGACAAGATAAAAATAGGGGTAGAGGTCGGCGACAATCTGATATAATGAGTTAGTATGGCCGACAATACGAGGTGGAGTATAGTTTTGGTGTTGTCAGTTTTTGTAATTGTTGCTAATGTTTTTTATTTCTCGCGGCTGGTAACAAAGTATTTAAAGGCAAAAAATGCCCAGCCAACGCAAGAGATTACTGCCATTTCGCGGTTTGCAGCAACTCCTACTGTATCTGTTACGCCTACGCAAGTTCTACCAACGGCAGAGATTGCAGTAATAAGGCAAAATGGGTGCGATGTCATAGAATTGACATATACAAAAAAGAAGCTTGGTTCAATGGAGATTAAGTTAAACAAATCGAGTGGGGTTAAGGTTTATTCCCTTGATAAAAACATAGGCTTTAAGCAGATAGAGGATACATTGCTTGTATTGCCCATAAAGCCTCTTGAGACAAGAGGTAAGTTGCTAAAGATTTGTGGGGCTGAGCCTGTAGAGGTGGTAGGTTATGAATTTGGCACAGGGGCTAAGATTCAGGTCTCACTTAAGCAATGAAAAGATACGTAGCTTTTTTGCTCTTAGTAATAATCTTGTTTTTAAGCTTTACAATCCCCAGAGTTTATGCGGATGATTCAGGTACTGTGGATTTTATATTTGACACCTATAGCAAGACCATTCAGGTAGCTGACAATTTCGATCTTACAATAAGTGTTCAGTCAGAATCAGCTACTCAGAATATCAGTGCTTTAGGATTTGCAGTGGTGTATGACTCTGCTAAGTTGCAATTCGTAGGGCGGTCTATTCTGGAAGATTCTTTAACTTGGAGTGATGTTTCTGAGCAGGCTGTGTCAGGAACTTTAAAAAAGATCCTGTTTACGGCCAACGCCTCTTCAGGGGGCTACGCTCTAGGGACCTCGCCAGTTAATATGGTTAAGCTAACATTTAAAGGTCTAACTTCTGGGACTACGAATGTGTATCTTATATACAGTGACGACCGAAACTCATATGACAATTACACCTCAGCAGTACTTTTAGGTGAGACAACGGATGTATCTGACCATACCTTTAGTGATCAGAACAGTCCGTTGGTGGTGACTATTAATTCTAACAGCTCTGGGGACAATGGCAGCGGTGGTAATAATAATGGCGGGGACAACGGCAGCAGTGGCTCTGGTTCAAACTCTGGAAGTGGCAGCCCTTACCCTAAGACGGGCATATTTGACAATCTAGTAGTGGCAGTCGGTTTAGGTAGTGCGTTTGTATTGTTCGGTTTTCTGGCTTCCTGGTACTATAGAAAAAGCGGGGAGTATTTCTTGGACAGGGCTTATAGGAGTATTTATGGGAAAGAGGAGAATTAGGGGAGAAAATTGACTTTTTACAATTTTCCCCACCCCCCTAAAACCCCCTGAAATCAGGTTTAGCGTAAGGAGACTATTTGCTCAGTTTCCGTCGAATTTTCGCCTCTGGAGGTGGGAGTGAAGGTGGGGGCAGTAAAGTTAGAACCAGTGAATGTTGTTACTATTTTTTAGTTGATTTCTATCTATCCATTCGATTTCTAGAATTTTACCGGGCTCTCTAATGCGTGGTGTACCGGATATGATGCGGGCTTCGTAGAAGATGAATACCCAGAATTCGTCCCCGTATTGTTCCTCGGAGATTCCCGCCAATCGGAGGATTTCGATTTTGATGCCTAGCTCTTCTTCAACTTCTCGAATAATGGACTCTCTTAAAGTCTCTCCCTCTTCTAGTTTACCTCCGGGGGGTACCCACACTCCACCTTTTTTCTCTTTATTAAGGCGGACCGCTAATATCTTTCCTTTCGAGTCTTTGATGATGGCGGAGCCTACTACCTTGTTCATGTTGAGGATATTATAGCACTTATTTTATTCGTCATATCTTGTAAAAGGAGCATCTTATTGGCGTTTGTGGGATTTTGGGGTTGCTGTTTCTTAGAAAGGGGGCCTATCGGTAGGGACTAGGGGAAATTTGATCAAATTTCCCCTCACCGAGTGGCAACTTAGCCTATCTAGTCATATAATATACTATGCTCTTTTCAGAACTTGCCCAGGCTTTCGATCAGTTAGAACAGATAAGCTCCAGAATAGCCCTAAGAGATACCCTTGCAGCTTTGTATAAAAAATTAAGCCCAAAAGAGGCTGCTATCACTTCCTATTTTATTGTAGGTAGGCTAGCTCCAAAGTTTATTAATGCAGAGTTTAATATCTCTAAAAAGACCATAGAAAAGATAATCCAGGAACTTTTCTCTATTGACCGTAGAGAGGTTAGAGAGTTGCTGCTTAAATACAACGATTACGGCGGAATCTTCGCCAATCTTTCTAAAAACACCAACAATACATCGCTTCAAATTGAAGACCTCTACGAGCGCTTATGGGATATAGCTCTTATCTCAGGAGCAGGCTCTCAGACCCAGAAGTTTGAGAAGCTTTACAGACTGTTAGCTTCTGCTTCTGCTGCAGAAGGTAAATACATAATTAGGATTATTCTAGGAAGAACTAGATTAGGTGTAAGCGAAAGAACAATAATAGAATCCTTAGCCTATACAAGAGATCCGAAAGATAAGAAAGCAATTGAGAAGTCGCTTGGATATACCAGTGATGTGGGTTATGTGGCTTTCCTTTATGTGTCTGCAGGATTAGAGGGACTTAAGAAAGCCGTTTTTACTCCTGGGGTGCCGATTGCGCCCAAGCTAGTAGAAAGAGAAGTAAGTATAGAGAAGATCTTTAAGAGGATCCCTAATCCGTACGAGGAGCCTAAATATGATGGATTAAGGTGCCAGGCTCACATTTTTAAGGCAAACGATTCGCAGAATCTGAGTGATAGAGTTTGGGCCAAATTTGTGCAAGATCATACCTCCTCTGCAGAAGGTTCCCAGCAAGGCTTAGTGGTGAAACTTTTCTCAAGGAATCTAGAAGATATGACTGCAATGTTTCCAGAGATAAAAGAGGGGTATCTAGCAGTAGGTAAAGAGCTGTTTAAAAAATATCATGAGGCCCGAGCTTTTGTTTTTGATGGTGAGATAGTGGGTTACAACGAAAACACAGGTGAATTTTTGCCATTCCAGGAGACAATGACTCGAAAGCGTAAATACAATGTAGAAGAAGCAGCTGCCCAAACTCCTGTCAAAATTTTTACATTCGATGTATTGTTTTTTATAGATTCTCCTTTGCTTGATTTTAAGCTAGAACAAAGAAAAGAAAAGCTTTCAGAGATAAAAGGGGTTCACGAAGATATATTACCTACACCGTTGCACAAACCTAAAGACGCTAAAGAGGCGGAGAAATTGTTCTTAGAGTACGTGTCAGAAGGACTGGAGGGAGTTATATTTAAAGATCCCCAGACTCTGTATACACCAGGGCTTAGGAATTTCGATTGGATTAAATTTAAGCGTGCTATGAAGCATGAGCTAGCAGACACCATCGATGTTGTAGTTGTAGGGTATTACTATGGTACTGGTAGACTAGCAAAACTAGGCATAGGAGCACTCTTGGGAGCAGTTTATGATAAAGAAAATGACAGATATGTGACAATCACCAAAATAGGCACAGGGATTACAGAAGATCAATGGAAGATGCTGAAAAATCTAGCTGATCAGTACAAAATAGACCGTCAGCTGCCTAATGTAGAGATTCCAAAAGAATTAAGGCCTGATGTGTTTTTAGAACCTGGTCTGGTAATAGAGATAGAGGCAGATGAGATTACAAAGAGTCCGGTACATACCGCAGGATACGCTTTAAGATTCCCGAGGTTTAAGAGGGTAAGAGATAAGGCTCCAACCGATTCTACCTCTTTGCAGGAGATTTTAGAGATGGTTAAAGAGAAGACTTCTGCAGGTAACTAAGTGGAGTATTTATTTTGAGGGAGTCCTACCCTAGAATTATTAGCGTTATTCCCACTATCCCAGTTATTACTGAAGTTATACGGAGCGTGAGCATTTGACGTTCTTTAAGAAGTACTGCAGCCAGTAGGGTGTTAAGAAGTTGCGTGCTTGAGATTATTTTTGCCCCAGCCCCCTTGTATCGCTTCTGTACATTTTTTGCTATACTTAGCTATGCAGGATTTTTATATTCCGCGCATTGTTGAGAAGAAGCTCTTTGAGTCAATGAATTCTCCTATAGTCACCATGATTACGGGTGCTCGTCAGGTTGGTAAGAGTACTTTAATGCAGAAGCTTAAAGATTATGTTGAAGAGCGCTACTCAATCTCAGAAACCCAAGGAGGCGTCCAGATTTTTAAAAATGTCTTCGAGTATACCTTAGATGATATCCAGCTTAGAAGTACATTGCGGAAAGATTCCAGATACTTAGAAAAAGATATCAACTTAGCCCTTGGAGAGAATCTGTACACAACATCTAAGAAGGTTTTTGTATTTATTGATGAGGTGCAAAAGTTTCCAGCCCTGCTTGATTGGATAAAACAGGTTTTTGATAAAAATGGGAAAAATGTAAAGTTTGTAATTACTGGTTCAAGCGCACTTTCTTCATCTAAGTCTATCGGTGAGACCCTGGCAGGTCGAATCGAGTATATTCATGTGTATCCGATTATTTATCCGGAGTTAACTAATAGTAGATTAGACCTGCAGCTTTTATGGTTAAATGAGTTGCTTACTAAGCTAGGAAAATTAGAGCAAAAAGAAAGCGGAGGAGGTGAGAACGACAGTCAGAGCCCCACCGATATTATTTTAGGACAGCTAGAGGGTCAAAACGCAAGTAAGAGGTCCCTAGAGACTCTGTCACAGAATTTACAGTCTATTTTTGAAAAGGCGTACGCGCTAACTAGGGAATTTGACAGAGATTTGACGGCTCTCGTTTTAGAAAGCATGTTTTACGGAGGGTTGCCACGACTCTACAATGTAAAGATTAGCGAGAGAGTAAAGCTTTTGAGAAACTATATCTCTGTTTATTTAGAGAAAGAAATCGGTTTTATAGCTAGGAATATAGATCTAGAACTTTTTGGCTTAAGCTTGCAGTCTTTTGCTGCTCAGAACGGAGATCCTTTAAACATTAATCAAGTTTCTAAAGAGGTCGGCGTAGGTAGACCTAGCCTTTATCGATACTTAGATCTTTTAGAGAACACATTTTTGATCAAGCGACTTTATCCTTATAAAGGGAAGGCTCAGGAGAAGGTGACCAAGAGCGTAGCGCTGTACTACCTAGATACCGGAATTTTAAATACACTGCTTTTTGTCTCGTCTATTCCTGAGATGCTTAAGCCTGAGGTTTATACCCGTAATCTTGGAAGCTTTATACTGCTTAATATCTTGGTTCAGCTAAGTTTACTTGATAATCCATTACCAGTTTACTACTGGCAAGATTATCATGAGCATAAAGTCGATTTCGTGGTAGACCTTGATGAGGTGGTGTTGGCTTTCGTTATTAGTCAATACTCTGACAAGAGAAAGCTTGAGAAGACCAAAGAGAAGTTTTCTCAGATTGCAACAAAACCAGCGATTTATGTACACCCTATTTTCGATCCTAAAAAGATAGATTTACGTTTTAGGATAGAGGAAGAGCCAGAATTTAATGCCGTATCTGTCTGGGTGCCGCTTCAACTTTTAGTTTAGCGCTATGTTGTTGCCAGTAAGTAGCGTAAAACAACCGGGTCAGATATATAGACAGAGTAATTTACGAAGAATTTTTAAGGTACCTTTGGTCGTACGATGGAGTCATCTGAAGCGAATTCTACCTTCTGATGTGGACGTGGGCGTAGTCAAAAAGGCATATGACTTTGCGAAGTTTCTGCACCGTGGTCAGAAGCGCTACTCTGGAGAAGATTTCATTCATCATCCGCTAGCAGTGGCATATTTAGTGACTAAATTAGGGCTTGATCAGAACGCTATTGTAGCGGCTCTGCTACATGATGTCTTAGAGGATAACACAGTTGGAGTAACAAAGGATACCCTTAAGCGTTATTTTGGGAGCACAGTAACCTTCTTAGTATGTGGATTAACAAACTTTAAAGGAATAACTGCTAGGTTTAGCGGAAATCAGGATTCCATTCCGGATCTTCGTAAACTCCTTCTGGCATCAGCCTCTGATGTGAGGATTGTGATCTTAAGACTCGCTGATAAGGTGCATAATGCATGGACTGCATTTTCTCTTCCCGTTGAGAAGCAGATTAGATTAGCTAAAAGAGCTTTGACTATTTATGCTCCTATTGCACACTTTATAGGCCTTTCTGCGTTTAGAAGAGAGCTGGAAGAAGCTGCTTTTTATATTCTTTACCCTGAAACTTTTGATTGGCTCCAGGCGCGAATGAGTTTTGTTTACGACGTAAATCTTGACTCAGTGATTGAGGATCTTAAAAAGACAGTTGAGGATTTGGGGGAATTTAAAATTGTGGGCAGACGTAAGTCGTTGTGGAGTACTTATCAGAAGATATTAAGATACCTTAAGGAAGAGAAGGGGGAGGAAGGGTTTCTTAATATTATGCAGAAACCGTTGAGTCAGAGGCTTTACCATTTAGATTTAAGCTTTCAGAAGATCAGAGATATTATTGGAGTGATGATACTAACCAAGACGGTTGATGAGGTCTATGCTGTTGTTAGGCGGCTAAAGGGAGCCTACGGGCATAGACCTGAATACTACGATGACTATATTAAAAACCCTAAGCCTTCAGGTTATAGAAGTATACATATGGTTATCCCTATGCATACACGTTCAAAAGGGAGAGTACGTCAGATCGAAGTAGAGGTACAGGTTAAGACTGAACTTATGCACGAGTACAATGAATTTGGTCCAGCTTCACATTTAGCTTATAAGTGGGGTTCTTTGAGCTCGGGCATAAAAGAGGATTATTCTTGGGTTAAAGATCTTGTGAGATGGACAAAAGATAAAAAAAGGTACAAACTTCAGATCTTTAAGGATTATGTATTTGTGCTTACTCCTGAGGGTGAAGTTGTTAAACTCCCTGCGGGAGCGTCTCCGGTGGATATGTTGTTTATGATAGATAAAACCAGTCTTTCTAAAATGCAAGGAGTTTATATCAACGGGAAAAAACGGGAGCTTTCCGCCAAGTTAAAAACAGGTGATGTGGTTTCATTTTTACTTGACCCGTTTGGGGTTTTTATTTCGGGAGATTTGCTAAAAGCAGCTCGTTTGCCACACACTCGGGAGTATTTGAAGAGGCTTTTAGAGGTACCTATTGCTACGGGAAGGATCTCTAAGAGGGACGTCTAACATTTAAGGGAAAGAGGTGCCTTACTAACTAAAATTCTACCTTAACATTCTTTTGCTCTTCCTCTGTGGCCTTAAAGAACTCTGCCGGTTTAAAACCGAAGATAGAGGCAATTATATTGTTAGGGAAGACCATAAGGGCGTTGTTGTACTCTTTTACTACAGCGTTGTAGTATCTCCGCGATTTTTGGATCTCGGTTTCTAATTGTTTAAGGGTTTCTTGTAGGTGGAGAAAATTCTCGTTGGCTTTAAGTTCAGGATAGTTTTCGGCTACTGCAAATAGGGTCTTTAGCACCTGTTGAATTTGGTTTTCAGCTTCTTCTATTTCCGCGGGTGTCTTGGCCGATGCTACAGAAGCTCGAAGCTGAGTGACCTTTTCAAAAACCTCCTTCTCGTGTTTTGCATAGCCCTTTACCGTATTTACTATGTTTGGGATCATATCGTAGCGTTGCTTAAGCAGTGTAAGCACGTCTGAGAAAGCTTCTTGCACTTCGTTGCGTTTTTTTACGAGGTTGTTGTAGAGGCCTATAATAATAAGAACGATTATGAGAAGAATACCTGCAATGATCATATGTTTTTAAATCAGCTTAGTAATATAAGATAGCATATTTGGGAGCTGTTGGCAAAGTAAAGGGGTAAAAATAGAAAAAGTCAATTTTTGCGTAAGCTCCCTACAGTTGCTCTTCCCCCAGCCACTTTGGATGATCCTAAGGATGGGCGACTTCTTCCTACGAGGAAAAAAGAATCTACTTTAGGGGCGGAGTAAAGTGCACCAGTTCCGCATTTTACCTCACCCCTCGGGAGTTTTAGATTACCCGTACCTCTCTTGATAGTTTTATTCCGAAGTTTTTATATACGTCTTCTTTCATTTTATTTGTAAAATTTATGACTTCTTCAGGAGTAGCACCTGGTTTTGTAACGACGTGTTGAGCGTGGCCAAGGGTTCCTACATTGCCTCTCCATTTGTCTTTGTAGCCTAAGATATCTAACAGCTGGCCTGCGGGTAGCTTTACTTTTTTAAATTTATGTGCAGTGTCCTCAGTGATAGCCTCAGCGTGCATCCCAGTGGGGGGATATGCTTTTAAATTGGGTATTTCTTTTCTCAGCTCTAGGAATGTGGGAGTAGGAACTATCGGATTTTTGAAATGGCTTCCGCAGGTTCCGTAATATCCACGTATTGCGTCTGTAAATTTACTCGTTCTTATTTTAGTAAGAGCGTATACAACTTTCTCTGGCGTGAGTGGGGGCCGCGTATATTTAAAGACCTGTGGTTTGAGGGATTCTGGGATGTACAGCTGAGGCTTTAAAGATAGTTTGAGCGTAGCTTCTATTATTAATAAATCGGGTTTTTGTTGAAAAATCGAACTCCTGTAGCTAAATTTGCACGAGGCGTTGTTGATGTCATAGACCTTATAGTTTTTCAAATTTAGCACTGTCACGCCTGTGACAAATTCGCTTATTTGTCTACCATATGCTCCAGCATTTGAGACTATAGCCCCACCAAGGGATCCGTAGATCAAAGTTAAGTTCTCAAGGCCATAGTATCCGAGTTTTATGGTGTTTCTTACCAGTTTAGGGAAGTCGTAACCAGCTGGGATTTTAAGATAAGCATAAGCCTTGTCTCTTTTTATCTCTTGTATGGTGTTCCTGTCTTTGAGCTTGACAACGAGGCCGGAGACGTTGCCTCTGGGCAGGGTGTTGAAACCTTTACCCCAGAAAGTAACTCTCTCGTAATCTTGGACAAGATCTAGAAGGTGCTCTAGATTCGAAATCTCTGTAAAATATTGGGCATTTACTCTCAGTCTGTATCCATTAAGATGAGTAAGTGGGAAATTCTTGCGGATTTGTGGTATCATGAAATATTATAACTTGTTATTAGTTTTAAAATGTCTGAGGCTCATATTGAAGCTTCTCAAACGGTAGAGGGTTCCAAAAATTTTGCATCTCTTGAGGAGCTCCTTAAGAGGGGCTGGGAAAGGGCCAAAAGGATCTTTGTACCGTGGCTTATCTCTCTTGGCATATCTACGATTGTTTTTGTGGCTTTATTTTTTGTGGCACTATTTTTAGTTGGTGGGGCTATTTTGGCTAAATCATGGATGTTAGCAATTATTGGAATTTTGATCATCATAGTATTAGCTCTAATTTTGGCTGGCTTTCTTAATGCCTTGACAGTAGGGATTGTGATTCATGGTGGTCAAAAACCTTTCGAAGAGATTTTTAAGCTGGCAAAGGCTAAGACTGGAAAGTTTGTGGTTACCTCGATTATAGTTCTTTTGTTTTTTATAGGTCTTGCTGTTTTCTTTGTTATCCCTCTCTTGCCCTGGATTGTCTGGGCACTTTTCTTAAACTTTGTCATTTTTGAATACGACGTGAGTGGTTTTAAGGCGTTAGCAAAAAGTAAAGCGATCACATCAGGGAAGTTCTGGAAAGTTTTGGGTTATTTTCTACTTGTCTACATTGTCTCTCAGCTGTTTTTGGGGTTCTTCAATAAGTGGACCTTTGGAGGCTGGCACCTAAGAACGGCTACCGTAACTGAGCTAAGGAACCTTCATATTTCACCATTAGGAGGGTTGTATTGGCCACTTTCTATGCTCGTGGGGCTGTATATAAGTTCATTCTTGTATGAGCTGTATCTTGAAGCCAAAAAGTTTGCTAAAGAGCAAGAAGAAAGGGTAGGAGCAGCGTGGCTTATACTTTCAGCGTTGGGCTGGTTACTTTTAACGTATCTGGTTTTGCGGATTTTAAAAATTATGTGAAGAGCAGGAAAGAGTTGTTTATGAGGAGGTGAGTATAGGATTTGCAAGTTATAGATTGCGTTTTCGCATCTGAGCGTGGGGTAAAATTAGAGCCTGTTTTGTGTCGCAGGGAAGTGGCTTGTTGTGGCATGTTGAGGGCTGTGATGTGAGTCCCCGGCGTGGGGCGAAAATCGACTTTTCGATTTTCGCCCCACGCCGGTAAACTTGAAAATAACCCTGTTTTTAAGTAAAATGAAAGCTAATGAAGCCGGTGCTGATAATACAATTAAGGCCCGAACATAAGGGAGCGGAGAGTGAATTTGCTGCTATCTTAAGAACAGCCAGGCTTAATAAGTCAGACGTAGAGCGGTTAAGAGGCGAAGCCGTTTCTTTCGCGGATTTAAATTTAGCTAAGTATTCGGCAATTATAGTGGGGGGAAGTCCGTTTGATGTTACCACCCCTGAAGATAAAAAGTCTGATACACAGAAAAGGATTGAAGACGACTTTAGAACTATAGTTTCTCAAATAATTAAGCTAGATTTTCCATTTATAGGAGCATGTTCTGGGAATGGTTTATTGACAATGGCAGCGGGTGGCAAGATGAGCAGAAAGTACGCTGAGCCTGTAAGTGGAGTAGATATCTTTATAACCGATGAAGGTCGAGAGGATAAACTTTTAGCCGGGTTGCCTTCCCCTTTTAGAGCGCTGGTAGGGCATAAAGAGGCCTGCGAGATGCCTCCAAAAGAGGCTAAAGTATTGGCATATTCTAATACTTGCCCTACCCAAATGATGCGTATTGGAGAAAATGTATATGCCACACAATTTCATCCTGAAGCCGACGCTGCTGAGTTTAAGCTTAGGATAGAAATTTATAAAAATTATGGTTACTTTAAGCCAGAAGACGCAGAGTATTTAAAAGCCCAGGTAGAAGGGGAGGATACGAGGTGGGCTCATGAGATTTTGAAGCGGTTTGCAGACTACTATTATCGTAAGCAAAAGCTCACCTTGCCTTCTGCGGTATAATAATAAACCTTACCTAAGATAATCAGTCTGTGAGTATGCAGAATCCCTATCAGAACGCTGTTAAACAATTAGAGCATGTTGCGAGGTTGATCGATCTTTCTGATGATAAGCTAGAAAAATTAAGAGTTCCTGATCGTTTTGTAGAGGTTTCATTCGGGATCAGACTAGACAGCGGCGAGTATAGAACCTTCATAGGCTACAGAAGCCAGCACAACAATGCTTTAGGGCCATACAAGGGTGGTTTGCGCTTTAGCCCCTTTGTGACAGCTGATGAGGTAAAGGCTCTATCTATGTGGATGACTTGGAAGACCGCAGTTGTCAATTTGCCATTTGGTGGTGGTAAGGGCGGTGTAGTAGTTGATACCAAGAAGCTTTCTGAGGCTGAACTTGAGCGGCTCTCCCGTGCATTTATTCGCAGCATCGCAGACATTATTGGACCTGATAAGGATGTACCAGCTCCGGATATGTATACTAACCCCACAGTAATGGGGTGGATGGTGGATGAATATTCAAAGATTGTAGGAAAACCAACTCCAGCAGTAATAACAGGTAAGAAGATTGAAGATGGGGGAAGCCAGGGTAGAGTTGAGGCTACAGGGCTTGGAGGCTTTTATATTCTTGAGGCTCTAGTTGAAAAGTTTAAGCTAAGCAAGAACGATATAAAGATCGCTGTTCAGGGCTTCGGCAACGTTGGATACTATTTTGCTAAGTTTGCCTCAGATGCTGGATTTAAGGTGGTCGCTGTAAGTGACTCTAAGGGTGGTATCTACAATTCAGCTGGCCTTGATATCGATAAGGTGTACCAGGTTAAGCAAAAGACAGGGAGTGTTGTAAATACAGAGGATACAGACTCTATTACCAATGAAGAGATTCTGACTTTAGATGTAGATGTGTTAGCTCCAGCAGCAGTTGAGAATGTGATTACAGAGCAGAACGCTGAAGATATTAAAGCTAAGTACATAATCGAGCTTGCGAATGGTCCTACAACCCCAGAGGCTGATAAGATTCTATTCGAAAGAGAGGTGGTAGTTGTACCTGACATTCTTGCAAATGCTGGTGGTGTGACTGTTTCGTACTTTGAGTGGTATCAGAACCTGCACAATGAAACCTGGTCAAAAGAGGAGGTGTTTGAAAAGCTTAAGCAGAAGATAAAGCCAGCATTTGAACAGGTGTATAAGAAAGCTTCAGAGCTTAGCTCTGATCTTAGAATGGGAGCCTATGCTTTGGCAGTAGGCAGAGTGGCTGAGAAGATGGAGTAGTTGTGCTATAATTTAGCCGCAGGGCCCGTAGCTCAGCTGGCTAGAGCACACGCATGGCATGCGTGGGGTCGCGGGTTCGAGTCCCGCCGGGTCCAGGGGGTAATATGTAACGAATACTAGGGGCTGTTCCTTTTTTCTGGTGGTAGCAGTCTCTTCAGCGGTTCTGGTCCTTGGTCTTTCCTATTATACCGGCATCTTGGAGCGTTTCGTGGGTTGTGAAGGTACTATGCAGTATTACAAATTCTGGGATTAATAAGAGAATGGGACCTGTGATTGGGTTGGCTAATATCCAGGGTCTAGAGGGTTTAGAAAGTTCGGTTAGTGTGAGGGGTATCAAGGCGAAGGTTAGGAAATTTGTTAGGGCGTTGACGAATAATGCGGAGAGGTAGAATATCTTGTCACTTCCTCTCATTTCGGCATCTAGGATTCGCTTGGTGCGCCTACCCAAATTAAAGCTCCCTGGCAGGAGAAGAGCCACTGCAATCGTGCTCAATAGAGGGTCTAACTGGTGTAAGGGAATCTCCTTATTTATAACCCACAGTAGGCCGGATAAAGCTAAGGGTGGTTCTACAGTCTTGAAGAAGGTTTGGATATCTCTGACCGCGTTTTTTAGTGTTCGACCAGAAGACTCGAGAGCGTGAGAGAGTGTAGTTTCTAATCTTTCTCTACGGACTCCAGGGAAGTCATATAGTTCGGGCCTTTTTAAGTACACGATAGCGGTTCCTGTAATCTTATTTTATAGGGTATTTTATCAAATTGTTGCATCTAGATCAAGTTCGGGGTAAGGGCACTCATACGTTTCTATTATACCTTTCAGCATTGAGCTTGTCGGTGCGGTGAAAAGTTCGGTGTCTATGGCGCAGTAGCACGGCCTGGAGAGGTGTACTATCTATTGCCTCTACCTAAGTTTCCATTTCTTCTTAAGATCTCTTACTTTAGCTATTGTTCCGTCTTTGAATTTTTCATATATTGAATCAAAATAGTGAGCGAATTTAACGTCTTCACCGATGTAGATTAGGGTTTTGCCGGTTTTGTTTATAAACTCTATCAGTTTCTTGAAAATATAGTTAGAAGAGGCATCATCTATGTATGTAAAAGGCTGATCTAAAACAAATATCGGGCGGTTTCTGTAGATTGCTCTTGCGATTGCAATCCTTTGCCAGTGGCCTGAGGAGATTTCATACCCAGGGTAAAAATATGTGCCTAAAGGTATCCTGGTTGTGTCTATATTTTCTTGTTTGATCCACTTATCAAGCCCGGTGATTAAGAGGGCAAGTTCGTAGAGTTCTTTGTCAAAGTGTTTTAATGGGTCGCCTAAAATTATATTGGTTTTCAGCGGTAGATAATATCGACTGAAGTCTTCCGGAACAATTGAGAATAGATTTTTGATTTGAAACCTTTCATACTTTTCAGCCGGAGTGTTGTTTATAAAATATGTGTTGTGAGGGACTGGGAAAAGTGCTGTCAAAATTTTGACAAGGGCTGTTTTACCGCTTCCATCTTCGCCTAATATAAGGACTTTTTCTCCTGGTTTTACAGTTAAGTTGAAGTTTTTGAAAACGTATCCTGATCGTTCAGAGAATTTGAAGTTGAGGTTTTTGATAGTAAGAAGAGGAGGGGTTGATGCCTCTTTAATTTTAATATGTCCAGAATGAGCTGCTGCGAAACCTTTCATATCGTATATGTCGTAAAGGTCTTTTACGTATCTTAGGCTGTTTACTAGATTTACTCCCGTAGCCATAAAAAGTTGGGATTTGTTATAAAAGTTAGCGATGTAGGTGACATTGGCCCAGATCACACCTACTTTTAGATGTTTAATTAACCCTAAGCTTGCTACATAGAATTGCAAAAGCGACAGCAGAATCATATCGTAGAGTTTCCAGAATCCCGTGTTTAGCTCCTTTTGGGTCATGAATTTAATGTACGCCTTCTTTAAGCGGTTTTCTGTCTGTTGTAGCAGTTTATTTAGATATTGATAAACTGCATTGACTTTGCGCTCCATAAAGGTCCTTATGTCTGTTAGAACATTTATAAAGTAGCTACGCTTGCGGAGAAGTAAGGCCTTTTTCTCTACGAATTCTCGATATCTTTTATCGTCGATAAATTTTGCAACCACGTAGATTACAGGTAAGCCTGTGGCTATAATGATGGCCCAGAGGGGGATCTTTTGAATTGTTAGAAAGGTAATTATTAGAGATACTAAAGCTCCTATAAGATCAATGGTTTGATACAGTACGTTAGTGGCGTTGTTCCACCAGTACAGTTTGAAAGTTTCGAGCTTGTTATACAGTGAGTTCTTTTCTAGCTCTTTTAGGTTAAGATCGTGAATTTTAGGAACTAGGTCTTTGTTTATAAAGCTAAAATACACTTTATTTCTTAAGCTATAATCTATGGTTGTCTTTAGGATGTTTACGATTTCTTTGGCGATAATAAGCGTCAGCCAGCCACCTACAAAGATAAGAGGATAGGGAATAGTTAGATTAAATACTCGGATGAACGTAGGACTCGAATAATATTCTACTATAGAGTCTACGGATTTGGCTCTAACAAGGATCTTTAAAGGATAGAACACGTAGGAGATAACTCCTAAGGTTAATACAGCAAAAAATTCAAGTGGAGCAAATGATGCGTAGTATTTGAGATGAGTAAAATATAGCTTGATTATGCGTTTCATGTAAATTATTGTAAGGGCCGGTGATAAATCTTGTCAAAGGGAGCTCACGGAAAAATCGAAAAAATCGATTTTCCCGTGAGCTCCCTACATGCCATTACTCTGGTTGTTTTAGACCCGCTTGCTGGTAGGCAATTTCCGGCTATCATCCTTACGGGGGCCCTTATATTGGGAGGGGTTTTGTTTTAGCATACGGTGAATTATTTTTCTCGGTGGGAAGAATCGTTTAAGAGTCAGGAGGCCAAAATCGACTTTTTACAATTTTGGCCCCCTGACTCTGTAATATATTTGACAAGCTCGTCTGAATATGCCTATAATTGATATATAAGCTTAATATGCTGAAATATGGTCAAAAAATTGTCTATCCATTCAATTGTAAAAGAGATTTTAAGCCGCGATCCGGTGGCCTTAGAGAGCCTAAGGTTAAATATTTTAAACACCAATGCATATGCTAAAAAGATAAAAGCTAAAGTTGAAAAGCGTCTTAAGAAAAAGGTAAAAGTAAATACAATTACTGTGGCGATTAATAGGTTTAAATCAAAGGTCGCAGAGCTTAGCAAGAGTTCTAAGACAGAGATAGTTAAGCCTCCTCAGGTGACGAACCTTGAGGTAAACACTCCTATAATCGTAACGGCTTTTGCCCCTGAGCAGAAGATCCTTGTAGCAGTACTTAATTTGGTATCTGATCCTAAATATAAGGAAAAGATAGTCTATCTCCAGTATACCCAAGAAGAGCTTGTAATAGCTTATGAGCAAGTAGTTGCTAAGGTGATAAATCGTTGGAATGCTCAGGTACTGTGGGAGAACAAGGCCGCGATAGCGGACATCGAGCTTGCTAAAGGGGAAGATTTTGATGAGTTTTTAAAGTTTCTTGAGTGTAAAGGGATTAAGCCTTATATTGTTTCTAAAAAATCGGCCTCAAACGCTGGACTTTTGATTTTGAGCAATGAAGATATGGTCAAGGTAATTACTGCCTTGGCGTGATATAATACCCCATGTCTTCTACTGTATATGGAATTGCAAAAGGGGTTGGTGTAGTCATTGGAGCTTTTATTGTTAATAAGCTCATAAGAAAGGTTTTAGATAAAGCATTAGCAAAGGGAGTTAAGCGAACTAAAGGGCTTAAAAAAGTTAAAGCGAGGGTTGAGACAGTATCAAAGGTTGTGGAGGACGCTTTCAGCACGCTGCTGTGGGGAATCGTAGTACTGACACTTTTGTCAATGATAGGAATAGACATTACCCCTTTACTTACAGGCGCTGGAATTATCGGCCTTGCTATTGGATTTGGTTCAAAAGAGCTTGTAAAAGATCTTGTTTCTGGCTTTTTTATACTTTTTGATGGCTATATTAATAAAGGTGACTATGTAGAGTTAGCTGGAGTAAAAGGTAGGGTAGAGAAGATAGGTATTAGAACCACAGTGATTAAGGGTGAGGAAGGTGTGACCTACATAGTTCCTAACGGTCAGATTACCAAGATAGCTCGCTACGCTAAGCCCCCCTCTGGGGGCGCTATTAAGCAGAAGTAATTTACTTTTGCGCATTAGAATATCTAAAATAATCCTAAGCTAGTCATGAAACAGGATCTTGAATATCTAAGAAAAATTAGATTAGAAAAAGTTCAGAAACTACGAGAGCTAGGGATTGACCCCTATCCTCCTGATGCTCATAGGACCCACATGGCTGCTGAGATCAAGAAGCAATTCTCTTCGCTTGAGGGGAAAGTCGTTACAGTAGTGGGCAGACTTATGGCCTTTAGAGATTTTTCCAAGATAGCTTTTGGTAAGCTAAGAGATGACTCTGGAGATATTCAGATATTTTTAAAGCATGATGTTTTGAGCCCTACTGATGTGAAAGCTCAGACTTTAGGATGGGAGCATCTTAAGCTTATTGATGTAGGTGATTTCTTAGAGGCTACAGGAGAAGTTATGAAGACTAAAACCGGTGAGATTTCAGTGTTGGTCCAGAAATTAAGGATAGTTGGTAAATCTATAAGGCCGCTGCCAGATAAATGGCATGGGATAAAAGATCCCGAGCTAAGGTTAAGAAGAAGGTATCTTGATATGTTGATGAATCCCGAAATCAGAGAGCGTTTCAAGAGGCGTTCTCTTTTCTGGAGGGCTGTAAGAGATTTCTTAAATGAGCGAGGATTCTGGGAGATAAATGTCCCGGTTCTAGAGCATGTTCCTGGCGGTGGTGATGCTAGACCGTTCGTAACATACTACAACGCCTTAGATCAGCACTTTTATCTCCGTATAGCTCACGAGCTACAGCTGAAAAGACTTTTAGGAGCAGGGTTTGAAAAGGTGTACGACATAGGTCCTAGATTTAGAAATGAAGGTTTTAGTCCTGAGCATCTTCCAGAACATGTGGCTGTGGAGTGGTATTGGGCCTACGCTGATCATAATCAAGGGATGGAGATGTTAAAAGAGATGTTCAGGTATATAGTTGAAAGCGTATACAAAAAAACAAAATTTAAAATCAGAGGTTTCACGGTTGATTTTGCGGATGAGTGGGAGATGATAGATTTTGCTAGCATCATAAAGGAGCGTTTTGACATAGATGTTTTTGAAACCCCGGTTGAGAAAATGGTAGAGGTTCTAAAAGCAAACGGTGTTGAGCTTGAAAACCCTAACCGCAATAGAGCTGTTGATTCTTTATGGAAGTTAATAAGGAAAAAGATTGCAGGCCCGGCCTTTTTGGTTGGAGTACCCAAGTTTTTGTCCCCCCTTGCGAAGGCTGATCCTGCTGACAAGAGGGTAGTTCTTAGATTCCAGCCTATTATCGCTGGAAGCGAGCTTGCTAATGCTTGGGCTGAGCTTAATGATCCTGTCGATCAGCTAGAGAGGTTTGTAGAACAGGCTAAATTGCGGGCAGCTGGCGATGAAGAGGCTCAGTTTTTGGACATAGATTTTGTTGAAATGCTTGAGTGGGGTATGCCTCCTGCAGTTGGGTTTGGTTTCACAGAGAGGGTGTTCTGGTTTTTGGAGGATATCCCAGCAAGAGAAGGGGTGCCATTCCCACCGCTTAGGTTTGAGCTTGATCCTATGACGAAGAAGATTTACAGGGATATCTTGCCCTACATTGCAGCCGCTCGGGACTTTGGGACAGGTAATAAGGCCGAGCCCAAGAAAGGGAAGAAAGCTGAGTAGAGTTAAGGGCGTGGGGCGAAAATCGATTTTTTCCGATTTTTGGCTCAGCCCCTTAGAGGGGATAGGGTAACGTCTGAAGGTGTTGAGGTTGTTTTGAATTTTGGTGAATATGTTTTGCTTTAATTGTTTATTTTCACTTGGGGGCGGTGAGAATGCGTACGTGTTTAAGCTTCAGCGCTGTTAATAATTTTTGTTTTTGGGCGGGGGCCGGATTTGTTAACTAACAAATCCGGCCCCCGCCTCGGGGTGGCGGGACTCGAACCCGCGACCTCACGCACCCGAAGCGTGCGCACTAGCCAACTGTGCTACACCCCGTGTTATGTATTTTAGCATGAGGGGGGGGTGATGGGGCGTGGGGCAAAATGTGGTGATGGCACATTTTGCCCCACGCCCTAAAGTAGGTTGCCTTACCCGTGGTAGCGAAAAATCGTCCGTTAACGGGGAGATTTAAAACGGCCAGAAGAATGATAAGTTTAGGGGGCTCCCGCAAAAATCGAAAAAAGTTGATTTTTGAGCTATTTAAATGTCGTTTCCCCAGCCTTTTTAAGTCTTCCTGTTGACGGGCGATCTCTTGCTACCACGGGTAAGGTAACCCCCTAATTTCTGTATGCTATCATATAATAAATGTCAAAGTTTAGAGTTGTTGTTTTAAGAGGTGGGCCTTCATCTGAGCATGAAGTCTCGCTTAAAACCGGTGAGAGTGTATTAAAACACATTCGGCGGGATAAATATTCTGTCTCAGACGTTGTGATCTCTAAAGCTGGAGACTGGCTTTATAATGGGGTAAAAGTCGATCCAGAAGAGATGTTAAAACAGCATGATGTTGTGTTTAATGCCCTCCATGGTGAATATGGTGAAGATGGCCAGATTCAGGCATTCTTAGACAGGATAGGGATTCCATATACTGGGTCAAGGGCTCATGCTTCTGCTGTGGCAATGGATAAGGTCAGCACTAAAAGACTCGTCTATCCGTTAAGTGGGGTGAAAGAGCAGGAATTTATGGTAATCAAACAGGGGGATCGAGATGTTATAGAGCAGAGGTTCAAAGAGGTAAAACGTAGGTTTAAGCCTCCATATATAGTTAAGCTTGCGAACAAAGGCTCCTCTGTAGGGTTAAAGCTCGCCAGGGGCCATCAAGAGGCTCTAGATCATATTTTAAGCTGGATAAAAGAAGGCCCTATACTTATAGAGGAGTACATACAAGGAGTCGAGGCTACATGCGGTGTGGTGGAAAACTTGCGTGGAGAAAGACTATACGCGCTCCCGGTCGTAGAGATTCGTCCTAAAGGCGAATTGTTTGATTATGAAGCTAAGTATAGTGGAGAAACTCAAGAGATCTGCCCTAGTACTTTTAGTAAGAAGATACAAGAGATCATACAGAATGCTGCGGTAGAGGTACATAGAAAGTTGGGGCTTAGGCACTATTCGCGTTCCGATTTTATTGTAGCGCCCGACGGGATTTATTTTCTAGAGGTCAATACCTTACCTGGGCTTACTCCCCAGTCTTTGTTACCCAAGTCCCTTGCTGCGATCGGGGTTTCATTTGAGGAGTTCGTGGATCATTTGATCGGGTTGGCTCTTGGAGAATGATATAAAGGTTAGAAGTGGCACAATACGGTCATCGTTCATGTTATTGTGTTTGATAGGTTTTGGACGATGTTTTTCTCAAGTCATGCAGCATATCTTTGGTAGGGAGTGGGATTATCCGCTGGGCATGGGGTTAAATGTGGTAATGACACATTTAACCCCAGCTCCCGCTATCTGTACCGGTCCAAAAAGAGTTGAGACAAAATAAAAAATAGGTGTGGTTCCCGCTACAATAATTTAAGGAGATAAATTGTTAGGGGAACCACACATGAAAGAATACAAATTCAGAATATTATACGAAAAATTCTCTAACAATGCATACG
>WFZK01000037.1 GCA_015489595.1 Candidatus Dojkabacteria bacterium
CCACAAACAGCATCCCGAAGATGGGTAAAATATTGGTTAAAACTTTAGCAAACAGATCACTTAAGCTAGTAGGAGCTTTTACAGGGTCACTTAACCTGCTAATGTCTAGCTGGCTTTTTAAAACACCAATATTAACCATTGCAGTATTTTAACATATGTGAAAGGAAGCAGAGAGGATAGGACTGAAATTAGGAATCTGTCCCTGCTAAGGGAAGACTACCTACTTTTAGGAGAGGGGGTGGAATATTGGCTATTTATTATGTTCTGCACTCTACAGTTTAAACTTTAGGCGCATTTGCACTATAATTTGTTATGACCGTCTCCAAGCCCATAGTCTCACTTGTGCCCCAGGTCCCAGGTGAAGGAGAAAAGGCAAAAAATAATCCTATTGCCGCCTCCTCCCCTAGCAAAACAGCAAGACTTCTGGAGGAGTTAAAAACAATACCGTCAGAGATATCAAGTACAGCAGTTGTTGATTCTATACTCGTACTTAAGGGACTACTATATCTCGAACAGATACTCCAGAGAGATAATCTCCATCAGCTAAAAAAGATATACGATATACGGAGACACAATCTACGAGCTTATTACCATTCTATCTGACATAGAAATCCCAACAATTGGCAGTCCCCTCGAAGATCTTGCCGCCTTTCTTGGAATAGATGTAAAGGGTGTTGCAGAAGCCATACGCCACGAAGAAATTCAGATACCCTCAACAATTAAGGAACTAAAATCACTTATATCTTTTACCCAAGATCTTATAGCCACTCACATAGTAAGCCTCCTAGCCACATCTCCTCGGGGAAGTTTAAACAGCCTACCCCCTCCTGATCTGGCCCCATTCATCCCTTTACCTCAGGATACAGTAGAAATATATTCCAACTACTTCATGGCCGCCTATATTCTTGCAACTAATTTAAGAGGAGCTCTTCAATATCGACAGGGACACGCATCCTCTCCAAAGATCATGCCTCCTGAAACGCATGCTACTTTCCTTTTACAGCTATTAGACTCGGGAGACTTTAATCTTTCAGAAGACACAACTCGAAAATTAGGCGGCAGATGGATCCAAAACGGAGAAATAAAGGATAGCACAAAACTCTTCTCACAGAATTTCCGCAGAGCTATGCAAGATATGCTAGCTTCCTCGCAGCTCACTTACCCCGCAAACCCTGATCTTCCTATTCCAATCTTCTCACTGGCAATGCTCTCTATAGACGCACGCCTAGTTGATGCATACAATTACTTAGAGGATCCAATAAGAAGCGTAGCCCATGACCTCAGCCCACTTCGCCCCCTTGACAGACAAAGATTGAAACTTCTAGAAGAAGATTTGACCAGAATCTATAGGACTGCCGCCCTTCTCCACAACCTTTTTTTCTCCATCTACCGTCTCCAAGAACTATATAGAGAACAAGAGATGCAACCAGAAACCCAGCCCAAGGTGCAATCTCGATAAAAAGTTTAGGTCCAACATAGAGGAATAATTGAATTCGGCAATCATTTTGAGACTAGGGAACCATTTGACCTTCTAAAGATAAATCCTAGTCCAAAGCTAGCATTAAGTCACTAACCAAGCAATTTATCCGCTACTCAAAAGAACAACCAATACACAAAATCGTTTCAGCGTGATTAGCGGAAACCTCACGTAATGGCCAGGGAATAATCTTCCGATACGACAAGATAAGACCTTCTCCTAGAGGGAAACACCCTTCCCTCGTGTCTTTGTTCTTCTCTGTCTTGACAAATTTATGCTTTTTGTGGAAAACCTGTGGATAACCTTTTGGACGACATGTGGAAAACTGGTATAGTATGTGGAATTCCTACTTCGTAAATATTAGGATTCCCCCCTCAAAATTAAATCAATGTATCATTTTCTACCTTCCCCTAAAGCCAAAAATATTCACATTAACTTTCAACTTTTCCACTTATATCCACATATATCCCACATCTACGCTTTTGCAAAAATAGCCTTCCTGTAATCCAAATAACAATCTTTCCACATACCCACACTCTCTATATCTAATTCTAACTTTTAATATTTCTGTTAAAATACAGTAGAGCTAAATTTATCAAAAAGCCTCAATGAAAATTAATGTGTCAGCTGAAGCTTTAGCTTCTTTTGTAAATATCGTAAGTAGGGCTGTAAAACCCAAATCAAACCTCCCAGTTTTAGGGAATATTTACATAGAAGCCTCCGACAATACTTTAAAGCTTATAGGTACAGACCTAGAGGTTCAAATTGTTGCCCAACTTAATGCTAAAGTTCAAAAGACCGGGAAAGCAACCGTGAACGCATCTTTGTTTTCCCAATATCTTAATACACTTGATAAAACAAGAGAAGTTGAGCTTTCCTTAGAGAAGAATACCCTGCGCGTAAGTACGAATTCTAGTAAAGCAGAGTTTGCAACCAGAGATCCTTCAGACTTTCCCTTATTTGAAAGTGTCACTTACGAGAAGGTCTTTGATATCAGTGTAGATGATTTCATTCAGATCTCTGATAAGGTTCTGTTTTCTGTGGCTAAAGACGATATTCGTCCAATTTTAACAGGTGTTAATATAGAGTTAGACAAAGACTTGGCAACCTTCGTAACCTTGGATACCTTTAGATTGTCTAAATTTGATTACAAACTTGAGAAACCAGTAGCTAAAGCCAAGTCAATGGTAGTTCCTAGCGTAGCATTTGATCATGTTCTAAGAGTGGTTAGGGATTCTTTTGTTTCTGCTTTAGCTGATAGTGAAGTGGTAGGAATCTCTCTAGCTAAAAATAACAATTTTGCAAAGTTTAATTATGGAAATGTTGTGGTATATTCTCGACTCCTAGAAGGAGAGTATCCGAAATACAAGCAGATAATCCCTTCAGAGTTTAGTCTCGTGGTAAATATTCCTAAGGAGGATTTTCTAAAGGCTCTTAAAAGGGTGGGGGTTTTTGCGCAAAATGCCATTAGCCAAAAGGTAGTTTTAACGTTTAAAGATGCTTCTGTAAAGCTGGAGTCTAATATCCCTGAGCTAGGGAGCGTTACAGAAGAGGTACCGTTAGAGTCTCCTGTGAAAAAGGAGTTTAAGATTGCGTTCCAGTTGAGATTTTTAAGTGAAGTTATAGGGATTATCTCTGATCCAAGCTTCGAATTTAGAGGAATAAGTAGCACAGCAGCAGCAATGTTTATTCAGCCTTCCCTTGCGGATAAATACCTTCACCTATTAATGCCGCTTAAGCTAGAAGAATAGGCATGGTTCTTATTCATAAAAAGAGAGAAAAACAGCTTCAGTTTAATGTGCGTGTATCACCGGTAAGCCAGTTTGTGATAAAGCTTAAGAAAAGGATAGCATTCCTAAAATTTTTATGGATTGCACTTTTTGCTAGAAATATTGTTTTCTGGCTTAATTTTTGGATCGTAGTTTTAGGACTTATTAAATTTCGAGCTCTATTTTTCGAAGGTTCTGATACTCTGACCTTTTTCTCTCCAGGCCTTTACAGAATAGGGCTTTATAGATTAGCAATAATCCCTTGCTCGTATGTGAAGTTTTTGTTGGGAGGGTGGGTTGTTTTTAATTTAGCTTACATGTATCTAGCTTTTATATTTGGTAAGAATACAGCTACATATCTGTTTACTCTTTGGCTTGCCATTTTGCTGATTTTAAATATCTTCTGGTTTAAATTGTTTTTGCTTGTCAGATGTTAATTTATTTTGTGCTCGGATTTTTGGCCAGTTTACTTTTAACTCCATGGGTAATAAAGCTGGCGCAAAGGTTTGATGTGATTCAGTATCCTCCGGATCATGTGCTTGCGGAGCTTAATCTACATAGAGATGATGTTAATATTCGTCACAAGATAATCGCTGCAAAAAGGCGGCTTCTTAAGCCTCCAACTCCGCTTTGGGGAGGAATCGCTTACGTGGTTCCATTTATTGTAATTAGCTTAGGAGTACTTATCTGGTCAAAACAGATAAATATAGGCGAGGAAAACTTAGGCGCGTATGCTTGGTGGTTTTTAGGACTCCTGTTCTTATTTATCTTAGGCCTTGTAGATGACAAGCTTGAACTAGAGGGTAGAAAGCAGTTCATAATTCATCTAATAGCCGCAACTATATTTGCTCTGTCACCTTTTGATTTAAGATTCGTAAACTCCCCTTTCGGAGGACAGATTCACTTTGACTGGTTTACGATCAGGTTCTCTTTCCTAGGCTTGCCTGTAAGTTTTGTGATAATAGGTGATCTAATCTTAATAGCTTGGATAATAGCTATGCTTCTGGCGCTCAAAATGCAGGCCGGTACAGATGGATTAATGGAGGGCAACACAGCAATTGCCGCATTTATTATATTTCTTGTTAGCATGAGATTTCATCAGTACGCGTCGGCTCTTTTTGCGATTATCCTGGCAGGAGTATTGTTAGGTTTTCTGGTTTATAACTTTCATCCTGCGTATATATTTTCTGGGTCTGCTGGTAAGTCTGTAATGGGTTACTTGATTGCCACTCTGTCGGTTATTAGTGGAGCTAAGCTGGCTGTTGCGTTTATAGTCTTTTCAATTCCACTCCTTGATATGGTTTATGTGATATTCCGCAGAATTGTAATGCATAAGCTTTACATGCATCCTAAAAGACTGATTAATCTTTTCTCTATTAGTGACCGTTTGCATCTGCATTACAGGTTAATGAAGCTTGGATTCTCTGAGGTTCAGATTGCTTTAATTGAATACGCAGTTACGCTTATCATAGGCCTTGGGGCGTTATTCTTAGTTGGTAAAGCGAAGATTTTGTTTCTAGCGCTTTCATGGATCGTAATTATGGCTTCTATTCTTTATGTTAACTATAAGGCAGATTTAAAGCACAAGCATGAGATCCTTACAAAGAAAGCCTAAGACTCTTAAGCTACAGGGCATAGCTCCCTACGAGTTTATTGCTAATTACGATATTTCAGAGAACTACCGGTATTCAGACTTTTGGAAAGGCAGAGAGTACGAGCACAAAGCAGAGATTATGCTTCTTTTGCGAATTTTTAAAAGGTATGTATATTCAGATTTAAATAAGGATCAAACCTTTCTTGACCTTGGAGCAGGATTTGGTAGGCTTGCAGAGCTGTATGTTCGGAGATTTAAGTATGCTGTTTTGGGCGACTATTCTGTTTCTGAGCTAAAGGATGCTTTTTCGCGCTTAGGTAAAGACTTGTCCTTGCGCTACGTCGCTTTAAATGCCTATAAGCTGCCATTTAAAGATGAGTCTTTTGATTTTGTGCTATCCGTGCGGTTAGCGCATCACATCAGATATCTCGACCTAATGGTAAAAGAGGTGGGTAGGATTTTAAAACCGGGAGGTTATTTTATCTTTGAGTTTGCCCATAAAGATCATCTAAAAAATATAGTTAAAGCTATTCTAAGGAGGGATTTGGGGTTTTTTAAAAAAGAGATAATTAAAGTAGCCCACAGCCCAGAGCAGGCTCAGGGCATAGAGGACGAAAAAGGGCAGATTTCTATTATATACAATTTTTCTAGGAATTTTGTATCCCAATTATTCAATAAACATGGTTTAAATGTAAAAGCTACGTATGGATGCTCCTATTTGCGGATACCTTTTCTAAAGCGAGTTTTAGGGAATAAAGTCTTGTTAGCAGCTGAAAGAGTCTTACAAAAACTAAATCCTTTGATTACGCCAAGTATCTTTGTGGTTGCGCAGAAGGTAGAGAGTAAGGGTAAAGAAGACCACAGGAATATCTCGGAAAGCTTTAGTAGAAAAAATAAACTCGGCGAGTTTACAGAACTTTTAATGTGCCCTGACGGAGGAGAGGTTCTTCGTAGCAAAGATAGGATTTTATGCGGCAAGGAGCAGAAAGATTTAGGGTATAGAATTGTAAATCCAGGCATATATGATTTGCGTAAGCCGCGTCCGGAGAAGGTTAATTTCTAGTATAATACTCAGATGATAGGGAATTTGATAGCGCAAATTCCAGCTAATTTACCAGTCCAGGGGGTTGGAAACGTCCCTACAACTGGAGCTCAAGGTTTTGATAAGGTTATCTCAATCGCTGTAAAACTTGCAGTCGTGATCGCTGTGTTTTTGGTAGTAAAAGGTGGAGCTGAGATACTTTTAAGTGGAGGAGATGCGAATAAGGTTAAGGCGGGAAAAGATCAAGTTACATCAGCTTTATTAGGTCTTACACTTGTTTTACTTGCTGTAGTTTTTGTGAAAGTTGTACATTCGGTAGTTATTACTAATATGCAGTAGGTGGCGTGGGGCAAAATCGACTTTTTACGATTTTGGCGCAGACCCTTGAGAATAATTCAAATGCTATAATCATTCATGAGACGTTTAATCCTCGCAGCTTTGTTTTTGTTATTAATAGCAGGTCTTTTTAGCAATTTAGGACGGGTGCATGCAGATAAGCTAGATGAGATTTATGCTCGTAAAAGCAAGAAAGAGAAGCAACTAAAACAGGTGTTGGCTGATATTAAAAAGATCTCCGGCTCCAGGGCTTCGGTGTATCAAAAGATCTCCAAGCTTGAAGGCAAAGTAAAAGAGGCAGAGAAACTAGCTAAGGACCTTAAATTGAACCTGCAGAAATTATCCAAGCAATATGAAGCTGAGCAGAGAAAACTTGATGAAATTAAGAAGAAGCTCGCCATTAGATCTACTTACCTTTACCTTGATACTCAACGCGATTTTGTGCTTTATCTTCTAGATTCCGACTCTCTCGGAGAATTTATCGATAGAATGACTTTGTATTCTGTGTACTATCAGACGTATCTTCGGCAACTTGAGCAGATCCGTGCCAAACAGCAGAAGATTTCGGCCCAAATTGATGCGATTAAAAAGCAGCTTTCAGATATTGACTCTACGATATTTGCCGTTAAAAAAGAGCTCAAAGATCTTTATGCTCAAAGAGCTATGCTTAATGCTCAGCTTAGAGCAAGGTATAGCGCTAGGGCTCAGCTGGTCCATGAGATTGTGGCATTATCAGCTCAGGCCCGCCGTATCATCGAAGAGAAGGCTTCTCATTATGGATCAAGCTCTGGTGGAGGAAACTCTTCAGGCGGAGGCGGAGTAGTTCCTCCATCAGGCTCTCCTGGAGATTTTGTTTTAAGGGATGGCTCTGGTAAAAAGATAGCCGAACTACACGGGCCAGTGCGGGTGATTATGCAAGGGGGAGGTTATTTTAAAGTAAAACCGGCATATAGGCGCGATCATTATAAATATCGGGGGGTGTTGGAACTTAGGAAAGATACGAATGTATATGTGATTAATGAGCTGCCTTTAGAGACGTATTTATACGGTATTGGTGAGATGCAGTCATGGTTTAATTCTGAGGCTCTGAAGGCACAAGCTGTAGTAAGTCGTAGTTTTGCCTGGGCTTCCTTTGGTAAGATGAGACGGTACCACTACGATGTTTATGACAATGTCTATGATCAAAACTATGTGGGTGTTGATAAAGAGTTTCAGAGTGCCTGGAAAAGTGCTGTGGATGCTACTGCCGGCCAGGTCCTTAAGATGGATGGCAAAGTAATCCGCGCATACTTTCATTCAACCTGCGGCGGACACACCCTCTCGAGTCAAGAAGTATGGGGAGGCTATAGGAAATTTGCTCAAGCTAAGTCTGATAGGTATTTATCAGGAGGAGTCTGGAAAGGTTATGATGATGGTTCTCCGTACGCGCGGCGGGTTAATGGGGACAAACCTATAACCTACGCCTGGCTTGTAGACTTAATTGACGCTACCATCTATGTTAAAAGTAAAGGTGTAGCCTCATGGGCAGTGGATCAAGTGGCATGCTTAGCCTCTAACCGCTGTTATGGAAATCTAAGCAGGTTTGGTTTTGGAAAGATTAAGAATATTTTGGGGAACAGTAGCATAGAAAAAAAGGTAGGGCACATTACCAACATCGTGCAGATTTACAACGATGGGAGAACCACAACCGGTAAAGATTCTAAGTATACCAAGATTCTAAAAATAATCGGTGATAAGGGTACTTATACTTTAGATGCGAGGGTTTTTAAGCTTGTGTACAATGTTAGATCTCCAGGCAGAGACTACATAGGATCAAGCCTTTATGACGTTGTTAAAGCCTCAGAAAACGACTGGAAATTTTACACCAGAGGCCTAGGCCACCGGGTGGGTATGTGTCAGTGGGGAGCTCAGGGTAGAGCTAAAGCCGGTCAGAGTTATGTAGCGATTCTTAAGTATTATTACAATAATCCTTCGATCGGAAAAGTGCCAAATCGCACCATTCGTGTAGGCCTTACGAAAGCTGGAGGACCTGTTACCACAATTATTGGGACTGGGACTTTTAAAGTAGTGGATAAAAGCGGCCATACTTTCACCTTTGCGGCCAATACCAAGATTAATATTGAAAGACGTTAAGTCATGGGGCAAAGGCTTGTGGAGGGGTTACCAGAGAAAGTTAAGCCGACAGGTTTAAAGCCATCCGCTAAGCTTCTTAAGTCAGAACTTATCCATGGTGATAAAAAGTTGCTGTTTTTTGATCTCGGTTTCATAAAAAGTTTAGACATTGATACTAAGCTTAAGATTCTTTATGGTCTTTTGGTTGGAGTAGTTATTCTCTTGCTTCTTTTAAATGCAGCAGCGTTAGGGTAAGGATGGTGGCTTTCTGTGAAAGTTTCTCAATAAAAACACCTTTTAAGATACGGACCCGTTTCTTTCTCTTGCTCAATGTCTAGGTCTCGGTGAGTCGGACTCAGCATGTACTTCTCTGTGCTATAATCGTAAGATTTAATTTTATTTTAAGCTAAAAATGAAGACAGTAAAAGCTGAGAAAGTAAAAGGAACAGATGAAAATGTGTTAGCAGCGATTGCGTGGCTTCTTATGCCGCTTTCAAGTATTTATTTTATTCTAGAGAAGCAGAAATACTCAGATAAGAAGTTTCTAATGTACAATGCCTATCTTAGCGCTGCAGTAGGAGTCTTACTTATCGGAGTACAGATTATGCTGGGATTCGCTTTTTACCTAAGGAGTCTGATTAATCTAGCCGCATTTTTCCTCTGGATTTACGGAATGTATAAGGCGTACAACAAAGAAAGATTAGAGATTCCAGTCCTTAGCGAGTGGGCAGATAAGCAGGTGTAATTGGTGGCTTTTAGCATATTTAGTAATTTAAAATAAGAGGCTAGTTTAAGCTTTATGAGAGTATCTCGTGAGAAACTTTTGTTTGCCGTCTTGGTTGCATTCTATCTCTTAATATGGAGACTGTATTTAGTGTACTATTGGGACAGTAGTGATATCACCTGGCTTACTGGCGTTAATTTTTTAGCAGCGGTCTTGTATTCGAGGAGAGTTTCTAAACTGTGGGAATCAAAGACCAGTCTGCTTGGCTGCCTCATAAGTATCTTGATAAAGATGGTCGAGATTCTACTCATAAGCGTAGCAGTAATATCGTTCGGTATAGTAATAGCTGCCCCTTATGGTATCCAGTGGATGGGCAAGATTTCAGGTTTTAGTGAGGTTTTAAAAGTGTGCGAGTGGTTAGTCATCCTTATGCTCACCCCGCTTCGTCTGCTAGTTGATGTTCTGGGAAAGGTGGGTGTAGATCTTTTTAGTGGTGCAGGTGTTGTAGGGATGCTTTCAGTAGCAGTTTTTCCGGCTTTTTTGTTTATGGGCATGGCGAAACTGAGCAAAGGTATCGTAAAAAAGCTATTTTCCTATACTTCTTCTTTCTTGCTTGGGTTTACAGGTGTAGTGTTGTTGGCTCGGGTATTTTGGTCATTAGAGTCTGTTTTTGTAAGAAAGCCGCTACCTACCTTTTTGTCTGAGGATCTGTCTTTTGTTACACTTTTTGTATGGGTAAGTTTGGGGCCGATTTTGCTGTTTTTGATTCTTTATTATTTAAAAGGAGCCTGGGAAAGTCGATATTTGAAAGGATAGCATCTGATATTGGGGGGCCTGGGGCAAAAATCATAAGAGTCGATTTTTGCCCCAGGCCCCTTTATCTTCCCCAGTTCACCAGGTATAATACTTCACAAGGAGAGGTGGCCGAGTGGTCGAAGGCAGCGGTTTGCTAAACCGCCGTACCCGGTAATTCGGGTACCGAGGGTTCGAATCCCTCCCTCTCCGTTGGAAGGTTATGAGTGAAAAGATCTTTATTGGCGTCTCCTGGCCCTATGCTAATGGTCCTCTTCATCTTGGGCATTTAGCTGGGCAGCACATAGTTGTTGATGTCTTTTCCCGCTATCACAGACTAGCTGGCAATCAAGTCCTTATGGTTTCAGGTAGCGATATGCACGGTACTCCTATCACTGTTAAAGCCGAAAAAGAGGGCGTAAGCCCTTACGATTTTGCGATGAGAAATCACAAAGAGTTTTTAAAGGTCTTCAAGCAATTAGACCTCTATTATGATTTATACACTCATACACATACAAAAAATCACTTTAAGGTGGTTCAAACCCTTACTAAAGTTTTATATAAGCTAGGATTTCTAATTAAGAAAAAGACCAAGCAATTTTATGATCCATACAGAAAACAGTTTCTGCTAGATAGATATGTAGAAGGTACCTGTCCTTATTGTGGCTACAATGCAGCTCGAGGAGATCAATGTGATAAGTGTGGGTCGGTGTTGACCCCAACTGAGCTTATAAATCCGATCAGTAAGCTTTCTGATAAAAAACCTGTCTTGAAAGAGACAACTGATTTGTATTTTGACCTTCCGCGTTTTGAGAGATACATAAAGTTTTTTCTAAAAGATAAGAATTTCTGGAGAACTCATACTTTAGCTTTAACTAAAGCGTGGCTAAGACAGGGGTTAAAACCACGTCCGATTACCCGCGATCTAGAATGGGGAATTCCTGTGCCAATTAAGGGTTTTGAAAACAAAGTTATTTATGTATGGTTTGAGGCAGTAATCGGATACCTTAGTGCCTCAATTCTCTGGGCTAAGAAAAAAGGGGATCCTTCAGCCTGGGAGCAGTTTTGGAAAGATCCTGCTGCAAAACATTACTACTTCATCGCCAAAGATAATATTCCTTTCCATACAATTTTCTGGCCAGCGCAAATTATAGGTTTTAACTTCAAGTATAAGAACAAGCTGTGTGATCCAGGATTTACATTAGATGGTGAGACCAGTTGCGAACCCTTAAATCTCCCTTACAACGTTGTGGCCAATAATTATCTGAATATAAAAGGCGAGAAGATGAGCAAGAGTCGAGGGACTTTTATTACAGCTAAAGAACTTCTAGATCAATACTCACCTGAGTTGGTAAGGTTTTTCTTCGTAAGGTATGCTCCTGAAAATCACGACTTAGATTTTGATATTCAGATGCTAAAATCAGTCAACAACAATGAATTAGTGGCCACTATCGGCAATTTGATTTATCGAGTTTTAGCTTTTGCTTATAAGAATTATGGCCAAGTGCCGCATGCCTCTATTCCTGAGCAAAAATTAAATGCGATAAGAAAGGCTGTTGTTGACATAGGTCAGGATATCAAAGACACAAAGTTTGCCTCAGCAGCTTTAAGGGTAATCAAGTTGGCCCAAAAAGGGAACCAGTGGTTTAATGCAGCGGCTCCATGGAAGGCGCCTAAGAGCGCTAAGGCCAAAGCTGGAGTTCGAACTGCTATCGAAGTAATCGAAGGCTTAAGGGTTGTTTTTCAGGCAATGATTCCAAGCTTATCTGTAAAAACAGAGCGAAGTTTTGCGTATAAATTTGATAAGATGTGGACTTTTAAACCAATTCCCGCAGGGGTAAAACTTACAAAACCGCAACATATGGTTGATAAAGTGTAGAAAGGTGTGTTAGAATTATTAGAATATCTAACTTTATAGGATAATAGAAATATGATGTCGTTAGTAAAGTTCTCGAAGATTCTTGGAGTTACTACTACTGCTCTACCTAGCTATGCAAAAACAACAGGTTTAAAGGATTTACGCGAGGTGATCAGGACTTCCCTTAACATAATGATTTTTATTGTAATTATTGCAGCGGTGATATTCTTGATAATCAACGGTTTGAAGTTTGTAACCAGCCAAGGTGATTCTTCTAAAGCTCAGGAAGCTCAAAAGGGAATCACTTTTGCCATTATCGGTATTGTCGTTGCAGTAGCTGCTTCATTGATTGTGAACTTTGTGATCAAGAAGTTAATGCCAGAAACAGAGACTATTTAAGGGTAGGTTTAGTAAGCTAGGATTGTAGCTAAAAGATGGTTTTGTATACCCTGTTGAGGAAATATGTAGTTCAAGGTGTACTTCCAGCATTGCCTAATAAACCACCTAGTATAGATAACGCATACAAGTTAGCAGAGAATTTATTTAATAAGGTTATGCTTCCGTTGTTGGGTATGGCTGTTGTAGGAGCTTTGATTTATGCAGGAATTATGAGAATGATGGCGGGTGATAACGCGCAGAATGTAGCTAAAGCTAACGCAGCGCTGTTTTGGGCTATTGTAGGGACTGTTATAATCCTTTTAAGCGTAGTGATAGTAAGGGTATTTAAAGAAGGAATTTTAGGAATTACTTAGAGATAAAAACCATGGCGGCAATAGACCCTAACACAACAAAAGAATGGGTGCTTCCTGATTTTTTAAGGGTGGGTACTACGTTGGATATATATGAGCTACTCCGTGTGGTACTTAACACCCTAGTCCTTATTGTAATTATCACCGCTATTATCTACTTGATGCTTAATGGTCTAAAGTTTGTATTAAGCGGCGGCGATCAATCTAAGGCCCAGGAAGCGCAAAAAGGAATAGTATTTGCGATAATAGGCATAATAATTGCACTATCGTCAGCACTTTTGGTCAATTTCGTGCTACAAAGATTGAATTTTAATTTGCAGTGGTTTTAGGAGCGTTCGTAATTTTGAGTACAAAGGTCTCATTTGAGAGACTTTAAACGGCATTTGCGCTCCAGGTCCTTTTCAGTCTTTCTAGTTTTCTTTTTTCTTCTCTTTCTTTTTTGCGTCGTTTTTTATCGTACTTTTTCAGCGGCTTCGCAAGGGCGATCTCTATTTTTATAAGATTATGCGTTAAAAAGGCTTTAAGAGGAACAATCACGAGTCTTTTGGCTTTCCGCATAGCTCTGATATATTCAATCTCTTTTTTATTTAAAAGTAACTTTCTGAACCTTTGGGGGTCATAGCCTGCTAAACTAGCCTTGCTTGCGTGTTCGTACGGCGGGATATACGCATATGCTAAGTATGGTTCGCCTTTAAAAATTGTAACAAATGAGCCTGTGAGTTTAAGGTTCCCGGCCTTTACGCTTTTTACTTCTTGGCCAGTAAGTTTAATCCCGGCAATAAAGGTCTTTAGGATATCGAAGTCGTGTTTAGCTTTTTTGTTTGTAGCCAGTATCTTCATGCTTGACAATTATACCGTTTTTATAGATCATTTTATATGGGCCAGCTAGGTGGCGTGTTGGGCAAGTTGTTTTCAATTTTCAAGGGGTTTTCTTTGAGAGTAGGGTTTGCGCACCGACGCGGTCGCTGGGACCTTGTTTTTGTTTTTAAGCTTTTAAGCTTAATTGTATTCATATTCTATGCCGGATATTATGGAATTCTTTACGTAAATAGGCCCATCGATGTAAGAGTTACTAATGTCCAGGCGCATTCCTTTACAGTTAGCTGGATCAGTAAGAAACCAAGCGCTGGTTTTGTGTTATTTTCTAAAAATAAATGGTTTAGGTATCTACCGTTCCCTTTTGACAGGCTTGTAGGAAAGATAGCTTATGATGTTAGAGACAGTAACAAAGCTCTGTTAGATGCGGCTAAAAATATGACTTCGCAGCAAGCCTTCTCGCCAGAAAACATCAAAATTACCGTACGTAAGGCTGGGAAGTATTATGTTCATTATGTGGATGTAAAAGGAGTTGATGCAAAGACTACTTATTATTTTAAGGTCGGAAACGGTATCTTATGGTGGGGCAAAAGGTTTACTCAATTTACAGATACTTATGCTGATATAAATTTAGCCTTGAAGGGATTTCAGATTACCACCTTTTCTGAGTTCGATAAATTGATAAAACCTAATCCATCTTTTGGTAGGGTTGTTTATTTAGATGGAGCCCCTGTGACTGATGGATTTGTTATAAGCTATCTGACTACGGATCCTAAAAATGTTAAAAAGGGCACGTTTACGTATCCTTTATCTTCGCTGTTAAACAAAGAAGGTGCTTATTATGTAGAGTTAGCAAACGCAAGAAGGTGGGGAACTGGCGCACCGATAGAAGCAGGAGATTGGCCAATAGTTTATCAAGCTATAGAGGTCTATGATAAAAATGGTTTTGCTTACGGGACTGTAGTGCCGTTAGATAAGAACGCTCCTGTTTCTGATATAGAGCTCTCGTACACCTCGGATGGAAAGATTAGTGCACCGATAAAGGTAGCAGCAAGTGGAGCAAACAGTGTTTCTTTAGAAGATAACTCTTTGGATAGGCTTTTTTCTGGGATTTTACCAGGCCTAAAAATCTCAGCTGTGTCTACGTGTACCTATAGCGAGGTCTATAAGAAGGATAACGATGGTCTGTGGATTAGAGCTTGTACTGGGGGGTTCAAGGCAAACGGCAGTTGCGGTTGGGTCCCGGGGATACCTACTAATTGTAGGGACGTGAGGCCGTATAATACAAGTACTCCTCAGCCGAGCGAATCGCAATCTTCTAGTCAGTCTAAACCTGAACCTTGCACTTATAAAGAGAGAAGGAATGGTTGTACAGTGAGTTGTACAGGAGAAAAGGTAGGCGGTGTGTGTCAATACTCCGTAAGGCTTGGCGCGCAGTGTAAAATAGAGAAGTGTGATAAAGATGGACAAGAGTGCTATGTAACTAAGCAAAAGGCCTGCGGGGGCAAGACGGTTGATGTTAGCAGCAGAGGGAAGATACAGGGTGGTGCCTGTAAGGCTCCTGAGCCCACATGCCCTCCGACACCAACTCCTACGCC
>WFZK01000038.1 GCA_015489595.1 Candidatus Dojkabacteria bacterium
CTATCTTCTTGGCTCGGATAATCCCATCACTTCTGGCAGGATTCGGATTGTAAGGGACTGCCACCCCGACCGGAGTATAAGGCACGAAATCTCCGGGTTTAATATTGCCAGCACCAGCTACTACGCTCACCTGCCTGTCTCCTAAATCAACTAGCACTACATAAAGCTTGTCTGACTCAGGATGCTTCTTAACTTCTAATACTTTACCCACAAGTATGTCTTTATACTTAGCGTTCCAATCCTCTACATTCTCTACCTCTGTAAGGCTCCCCCACAAGGCCTCCTTTATTTGCTGAGCTGTTAGATCGCTTATGTTTGTAAATTGCGAGACCCAATTTTTTGAAAACTTCATCGCGGCTTAAGTAATCTTAGATCGTTCTTGTACAAAAGACGAATATCACCGATGTTGTTCTTATTCATTACTAGTCTCTCTACTCCAAGTCCCCACGCTATACCTGTATACTTTTCTGGATCTATCCCTCCATTTTTTAAAACCTCCGGATGAATCATACCTGCGCCTAGAATCTCTAGCCAACCGCTGTACTTACAAGACGGGCACCCCTTGCCCTCACAAAATACACATCTTATAACCATCTCTAAACCTGGCTCTACAAAAGGAAAGTGAGCGACCTGGACTTTAGAAACGATCTTAGTCTCAAGCAACCCCTCTAAAAATCTATTTAAAATTGCCAACATATTAGAAATGGTGACTCCTTTATCTATATAAATGCCCTCAATCTGATGAAAAGTATGACTGTGGGTAGCATCAGTTTCTTCATTTCTCGCACACTTGCTATATACCACTGCTCTAATAGGAGGCTTCTTATACATCCGCATAAGCCTTACCTGCATGTTTGAAGTATGAACGGAGGGTACTAGGCCTTCTTCTGTATAGAAAGTATCCCACATCTCCCGGGCTGGATGATTTGCAGGCATTGCTAGAGATTCGAAATTGTAATACTCAGAGTCAAGTTCTCGGCCTTCGTACACATCAAATCCTAGCTTAATAAAAACATCTATAAATTTCTCTATCTCTAGGGTAATTGGATGTTTGGCTCCAGTATTTACGGGAGAAGGACGCAACTTTGCATTGATATTCCAAGGTGCGCTAAGATCAATATCACGTACTCGATCGGCTTTATCTAAAGCCTCTTCTTGTAACTGCTTCCTTTTTGTGTCTAAAAATTCTTCAAGTTTCTGTTTTAAACCGTTAAGTTCTCGCCCAAATTCCGCTCGTTTATCTTTAGGCAATTCTGGAATCTTCTTGAAAAACCTTCTAAATATGCCATCTTCACTGCTTAGGTACTTTCTCTTTAGAGCAGAAAGTGCCTCTAGAGAATCAACCTTAGAGAGGTCTTTTTCTAATTCTTCACGTAAGGCTTCAATGGTACCGGGCATGCTACTTACTAAAGGCCTTAGATACTACCTGTTTAAATGCCTCTGGCTTGTGAATAGCCAGCTCTGAGAGCATCTTTCGATTCAGTAGTATCTTGGCCTTCTTTAAAGCGCCCATAAACTTGGAATATGAATATCCGAGTTCTCTGACTGCTGCAGACAAACGGGTTATCCAAAGCCTCCTAAATTGGCCTAGCCTTTTTCTACGATGCACATAAGAATACTGTCCTGCATGCATCACGGCTTCATGCGCGCGTTTATAAGTGCGATGGTATGTACTTCTGTAGCCTTTGGCGGCCTTTAGGACCTTCTTATGCTTCTTTCGAGTATTTGCACCTTTTACTCTCATTTAAGCTTTGGAATTAATTTACCTAAAAATCGCTTTATATTTGTTATACTAAATGGCTCATATCTTACCCCCTTTGCCCTACGTCTTGCAACATTCCGACGTTTGCTCATAAGGTGAGAGGCGTGTGCCTTCTTACGCTTAATGTGTGTTTTCTTAATCTTTAGCTTCTTGGCTACTGTTTTTCTGGTCTTTAGCTTTGGCATTCTCTTTAGGCTTAATTAGAATATATAGGTTCCTACCACGATTTTGAGTGTTAAGTATGGTACTATACGGCTCTAACATTGTCAACAATCGCTCTTTAAACTCGTCTATCATCTCGTTAGTTACCCTTCTTCTTCTTACTACTGTAACTTTTACCTGATGGCCTTTCTGCAAAAATCTTTTTATATCGTTAACCTTCCGCTCAAAATCCCCCTGAGCTATCTTAGGATTAAACTTAACCTCTTTGACTTTGACTGCCTTGTGCTTTTTTTTCTGCTCTTTCTCCTTCTTCTGCATCTGATACTTAAATGATTCCCAATTAACCAATTTACATACAGGCGGATTTGCATGAGGAACCAATAATACCAGATCTAGCTCTCGTTCCCTTGCCAATCTTACGGCCTCGCTTAATATAAAAATCCCCAAATTCTTTCCGTTTTCATCAAGAACCCTCACCGTCTCCGCCTTAATGTTAAAGTTGCGAGGATACTTTTCTTCAAAAACATCTTTAGCCTTTATCCGCGGTCTAAACCTTCTAAAATACCTTGGTCTAAATCTACCCATACTTACCCTACTATAAATAAACTCTTTTTAGCCCTAATATTTATCTCTTCTATCAACTTGCTTACAAACTCATCTAAAGATACCAATCCAACGTCCCCATGTCCCAAAACTCTCACAGAAACCCCGCCTGCTTCCTTTTCTTTTTGCCCCACAATAGCCATATAGGGGATCATAGCTTCCTCAGCCATTCTTATTTTCTTACTAAGAGGCTCGCTCTTTGTATCAAGTCGGGCTTCTATTCCTGCCTCATCTAAGCGTCTTTTGACGCTCTCAGCATACTCTAGAAACTTGTCACTAATTGGGAGAATCCTAACCTTTTCAAACTGGAGCCACAAAGGCAGCTTACCGCCTATTTGTTCTAGATAAACTCCAATAAAGCGCTCGAGCGCGCCAAGAAGGGCTCGATGTACAATAATAGGTCTATGAGGTCTGCCATCTTCACCTATGTACTCCATATCGAACCTCTCGGGAAGATTAAA
>WFZK01000039.1 GCA_015489595.1 Candidatus Dojkabacteria bacterium
CGTTGTCTTCTAGCAGTGTAGATGAAGAGCAACCAGTAGGTACAGTAGTTGGAGTATTCTCTGCAGAAGACAAAGATCACGGAGATACGCATACATATACTTTAGTATCTGGTACTGGAGATGAAGATAATAGCAAATTTACAATCTCTGGGAATCAATTAAAGCTAAATTTTGTGCCAGACTATGAAAACCCCACGGATCTAGGGGACACCGCAGGCAACAATACGTACGCTATAAGAGTTAGGGCTACAGATTCACAAGGTAACACATTTGATAAGCAGTTTATAATTACTATAAACGATATAGCTGATAATCCTCCAACTGATATTACCTTGTCTAATACTTCTATTCCAGAAACCTATACTACTGGTGATACAGTAGGTACATTTAGTACTACTGATGCAGATAATCCAGGTGATAGTCATACATACACATTAGTAAGTGGCACAGGAGACGAAGATAATAGTAAATTTACAATCTCTGGTAATCAACTAAAGCTTAATTTTAATCCTAATTACGAAAATCCAACAGATTTAGGAGATACTGCTGGAAACAATACTTACTCAATTAGAGTACGAACCACAGACAGCACAAATAAGACATTTGAGAAACAATTTATAATAACCGTTACCAACGTAAATGAGGCTCCTACAGATATTCAGCTCTCATCTACTAATTATGCAGAAAATCAACCAGGTGGTAGTTTGGTGGCTACATTAACTGCTGTAGATGAAGACACAGGAGATTCCCATGTGTTTTCTTTGGTATCTGGGACCGGTAGTGAAGATAATGCTAAGTTTACAATCTCTGGTAACCAACTAATAGCCAATGGTACATTTGACTACGAGAATCCTGATGATTTAGGGGACACAGCAGGTAACAATACCTATGCGATAAGAATAAGAGTAGAAGATGGAGGGGGGAATAGTTACGAGAAACCAGTAATAATTAATGTTACAGATGCGAATGATGCTCCTACAGATATAACCTTAAGCAATAGTTCTGTAGATGAAAATACACCCTCTGGAAGCGTGGTAGGTACATTCTCAGCAACAGATCAAGACAGTTCTGATACTCATACGTACAGTTTAGTTTCTGGTACCGGTAGTGAAGATAACAGTAAATTTACAATCTCTGGGAACCAATTAAAGCTTGCTTTTACACCAGATTACGAGAACCCACAAGACTCAGGGGATACCGCAGGTAATAACACTTATTCTATTCGCGTGCAGGTTGTGGACTCAGGCGGGGAAACTTATGAGAAAGTATTTATCATTACTGTAAACGACGTAGGAGATCAGAATCCACCTACAGACATTACACTTTCTAACAGTTCCATAGCTGAAAACTCTGCAAGTGGTACAACAGTAGGGGTATTTTCTACAACAGACCCAGATGCCGGAGATACCCATACTTATTCTTTAGTATCTGGCACGGGAGATGAAGACAATAGCAAATTTACAATTTCTGGCAATCAGTTGAAGCTAAACTTCGTCCCTAACTATGAAAGCCCAACAGATCTTGGTGATACTGCAGGTAATAACACCTACTCAATTAGGGTTCGCACCACAGATTCAGGCGGTAATACTTATGAGGAAGTATTTATAATCACAGTGACTGATCAAAACGATGCACCTACAGATATTACTCTGTCTCCAAACACCGTCGAAGAAACCTCTGCCATTGGTACAGTGGTTGGCAATTTAAGCACAACAGATGAGGATAGCGGAGATAGTCACACGTATACCTTAGTGTCGGGTATGGGAGATGAAGATAACAGTAAATTTACAATCTCTGGTAATCAGGTTAAACTCGCCTTTGTGCCAGATTACGAGACTCCACAAGATAATGGTGGTACCCCAAATGATAATGTATACTCAATCCGTGTTAAAACAACAGATTCTAGTGGTGCTTCATATGAGAAAGCTTTAACAATTACAGTGACTGACAAAAATGAACCGGTTATAGACATATTCTTGTCAAATAATTCGGTCGATGAGAATCAGCCAGTAAATACAGTTATTGGAGTATTCTCTGCTCAAGATTTAGATGCAGTGGATACCCATACGTACACTCTAGTTAGTGGGGCTGGAGGTGAGGATAATAGTAAATTTAAGATAGTCGGCAACCAACTACAACTCAATTTTGTACCAGACTATGAGAATCCACAAGACCTGGGTGATACAGCAGGCAATAATACGTATGCCATAAGGGTGCAGGTACAAGACAGCGGAGGTAATACCTACACAAAGAATTTTGTTATTCAGGTAAATGATCTGGCTGAGTCTACGCCAACACCAACACCTACTCCTACTCCCACATCAACGCCAACACCTACACCAACACCTACACCCACTCCTACGTTTACGCCTACGCCCACACCTACTTCTACAGTGACTCCAACGTCTACGCCTAGTGCGACGCCTACATCAACGCCAACATCGACGCCAACACCTACACCAGCCTCTAGTTCGTCGCCTGCTTCTACACCCACTCCAACTTCTACAGGTGAGGAGGCATCTTTAACTGCCGCAGAGGAGCCTACAACAACTGTTATGGCTGACGCAGGGATGGGTACAAGCTCCAGCGCAGTTCCGACTACACCACAAGCAGAGGGGGGATCTACCCAACCAGGACAGAAGGGAGTTACTTTGGGACAAGGGTACACTAAGACAGGGGCAGGTCAGCGAGGAAAGAGTAATAGCGTAGCGAAAATTGTAATAGTGGGTATAGTTATAGGGGCATCGGTTACAGGTTTGGCCGTTCTCTTAAGGAGAAGAGAGATCGGAGAATAACTCTCTAGGGGGGCAGGCAAAGTAGGCAGTTGATAGATAGTTTGTGCCTGCCCCTTGTCCTTACGTAGGTTGTCTCCTCATATTAGGGAAAGATACCTATCAGCAAGAAGATTTAAGATGGCAAGAGGAGTAGTTTTTGAGGGACTTCAAGCTAGACTGACTTCTTTAGGTTTGCTCCAGCCTTCTTTATTTTTGACAAATCTTATTTAAGCACATATAATCCCTACACCGTTTCACCACGCGAAGCTAAAATTACGATACATTGTATGGATAAAAAGATAAAGGATCTCTTTATTCCAACCGTGGAGGAGAGGTTTTATGAGATGGTAGTGGTGTTTAAGCCTTTTCTGCCTGATAAGGTAAGAACAGAGGCCGACGCAAAGGTTGAGAAGATTATCGAGGATGCCGGAGGTTCTGTTAAAAGCAAGGCAATTTGGGGTAAGCGGTTTTTGGCTTATCCAATTAAGGGGCACAAAGAGGGCTACTATATTCTGTATTATTTTAAGCTTAAGGCAGATAAAGTAGACGAGGTCAAGAAATATCTGAATCGGCATCCGGAGATCTTAAGGTATTTAATAATCAAGCTTAAGGAGTTGGATATTAACAAGATAAAGATCAAAGCTAAGAAGGCGGTTATTAAGGAGTAATGGGCACTACAGAAGCACTTTATCAATTTCCCCGTTCTTCAGCTAAAATATCTAGTATAATACTGTACATAAATTAATCGTAAATTTATATATGCCAGCGTTGCGTTCGTACAACAAAGTCATTCTGGTGGGAAATCTTACCAGAGACCCGGAGCTAAGATATACACCAAACAATACTCCGGTAGCTATCTTTACTGTAGCTACAAACCGTGTTTGGGTGAACGCCAAGGGAGAAAGAAAAGAAGAAGCCAGTTTTCACAGAGTAAATGTATGGGGTAAAGCAGGAGAGACACTGGTAAAGATTTTAAGGAAGGGAATGAAGGTCCTGGTAGAGGGGATTTTGGTCTACCGGGAAGTTAGAGATGAGCAGGGTAAACTTGTTCGCCGGGATGCGAGAATCCGCGCTGAATCTGTGATAATTCTTGATAGGAAAGGCAAAACAGGTGAGGTTAGGGCCGAGGGCGAAGCCACAGCTGCGCCAGAGGAGCCTCAGGGAGTAAGCATCGATGAGATCGCAGAAGAGTTAAAGGGGTCTGATGAAAAACAAGCTGAAGAAGAAGAGCCGAAGGAGGAAAAGGGGGAAAACAAGGGCGATGAGGAGCCCCAAGATGACGAGCTTCCTTTCTAGGTAGATAAATTGAAAAACTAACAGTATGGTAAAAAGAGTAAAGAATATGGCTCAAGACCCAAATCAGGTACAGCAGGCCGATGGTAAAAAGGTTGCAAAGACGGTAGAGGAGATATCGAATGTAATAAATCTCTCTGCCCAGGCAGCAGAAGAGCAGAAAAAAGCTAAGCAGCCGGTGGTGATTGAAACATGCATGCTGTGTGAGATGGGGCTTAAGCCTGAGGATATACATTTTTACAATATTGCTTTACTTAAAAAGTTTATGTCTGTTCGTGGAAAGATTATTCCGCGGACAAAAACGGGGCTTTGCGCTGCGCATCAGCGTGCTGTGACAAGAGCTATTAAAAGGGCTCGTTACTTGGCGCTTCTGCCGTATGTGAATGTAGGTATTTAGTGGGGCAGCGTGTGGGGCAAAATGCGGCATGGCGCATTTTACCCCACACGCCCTAAAGTAGGTTGCCTTTCCCGTGGTAGGGAGGTTGCCTGTGGGCAGGATGATTTAAAAGAGCCAGGAAAGAGTTGCTTAAAGGCGGCTGGGGGCAAAATCGACTTTTTACGATTTTGCCCCCAGCCGCTAGAATCAGACGGCCAAAGTCTCGCAGATAATCGTCATATTTTTGACACCTATTAAAACCTACCTTATAATTTACCTAATGGTCCCAGAGTATTTAACCAAGGATAAAGTCGAGGCTATTTATGTGTATTTTGCAGATAACGGAGTGTTTGCTCATCTTTATAAGGCTGATTTTAAGCAGAATGAATATCATGTTTTCACTTGGTATAGCTCGTATCCCTTTAATGAGTATGTTAAGCCAGCCTGGCAGCAGGGAGATGATTTCTGGCTGGAGCTTACAGAAAGATTAAATACAGATTTTAATGGTTCCTATTTTGTAAAAGGCATCCCTACTGAGGAGCTAGATGATTTTTCTTTGATAGGTAAAACTCCGCAGCGGATAATGTTTAAGCCCGGAATGTTTGATTCACTAAAATCTAAGCTAAAAAACGTTACTCCTGAAGAGCTGGTAATAAGGTTCAGATCCCATTTTTTGGAGGGACTTAACACGAAGGTGGTTTCCCTTGTGCTTGATTTTGACAAGATTATCCTTACCGAATTTACTCCCTACAGTCTGGCAGATGGCACAGAATGGGAATACAAGCAGAATATTCTAGGTACCAAGGATTGGATAGTCAGCGTTATGGAATCTAAGTATGCCGCATTCTTAAGCAGTGCTATTAGCTTGAGGGATCGTAATAATCTAATCATAAACACGGCTTTTTTCAGACCCGCTACCACCTCTTCGGGAGCTGTCTTAGATCTCTATAGGGCAATATATACGTCTTTCTTGTTAGATATTGCTAAGCAAAGTGAGTTAACAGCGACTTCCTCAGGTGTTGTGATAGTCACAGGGGAGGTTGTAAGTTTTATGACATATACCTCTGATCTACTCCTTACTATTGTCGATGGACTGCAGCTAAAAGGGCTCTGGAGTATCCATATCGATCCTCTAAATTCCACCATTCCTCTGATGTTTCACTCTGAGGATAAATTGGCCGTACCTTTAAGTCCGCTTATGCCTCCTGGCGTTGCGTACTATTCACCAGAGATTCTCGAGCAGACAACGGTGTTGTATGTAGATGAAAATAAGTTTCTGGCCCCAGCCGGAGACCTTGTAAGTTTTAGCTTAGACAAAAAAGGCTCCCATCTAGTAGTACCAGACAGATTAGATCTATCGCTTCCTGAATCTAAAATTACTGGGGTGGTGTTAGACACCAGGCCGAGGCCTTTAGAGTACGGGCCGACTTATCATGATAACATGGTAAAAGTTAAAGGTTGGTTAAGTAAATTAAGCAACTTGTTTAATGTTTAAGCTAAAAAGAGTTACAGTTCCTCTGCCGTCTGATTTTGAACCAAAGGTGACATTCGGGAGCAATGTTAATGCCGGAGATGTTTTAGGCTATGGGACTGTTTATGAGGTTCTTGAGAAGTACCCACTAAAGAAAGGATGCAGAGTGGCGGTAGATGACGGCGTATTTGTACAGCAAGGAGATCTGCTTTTTTCCTGCAAGCGCGGTCTAGATACAGTTGAGACTTTGGCTGATCATGATGGAGTGATAAAGATTGCTCCAGGATCATTGCAGGTGGTTGATGTGAAACCTAATCAGCCTATTACCTCACCAGTCGCAGGGCGGGTGGTTCTGCTTTCAAAGGGTGAGATTATTATTGAGACTAAGTTTGTTAAGGTTCCATTCTTCGTAAGCGATGGAAGTTATGTGAAGGGCAAAGCAGCATATCTTTTGCATACAGGCAAGATAGTTACTCGCAAAGAGGCGCTAAATGTTGTCTCTGCAGATGTAATTGTTTTAGGCGGAGCACTTACTTTCAGGGTATTTAGGATTTTGCTAAAGATGGGCTTTAGAGCTTTTATAGCCCCGTATATTGATTGGAACGATTACGCAAAGATATTTAAATCTCTAAAAGGTATAAGCTTGGGAGTCTTGCAGGGTATGGGGGTAGGAACTCTGTGGGATGTCTATAAGCATATCTTCAGTAACATCTCCTCCTCTTACATTGAAGCTGATTTTGGTGCAGGAGAGATCTATGTTCCTGCCTATGATATAATGACTTTACCTACGCGTATGCTGATCTTTAAAGATAGCACCGTTTGGGGGGCGCAGGTTCGCGAAGTGGCGCCTCTTGAAGGGCAGTTGTATGTAGCGCAAACACTAGGAGAAAAAATAGTGGCTAACGTTGATGAGATCTTTAAGACATGAATAAAAGGGTTAAGATTTCTGCAGTTTCACTAGTAATTTATGCGTTTGTATTTCTATTGGGGCTTGGAATTGGGCGCCATTTTGAGCTTATTAAGCTTAAGCTTCAGAAATTTACAATTCATTCCTCACTTAAGGACTATGACTTTTCTCGGTATTGGGAGGTCTATTATACGCTTAAAAATAAATATGTAGATCCCTCAAAGATAGACGATCAGAAGCTTTATTACGGGACTATAAAAGGGATGGTCAACGCTGTAGGAGACTATGCGACTGTGTTTCTTGATCCCAAAGAGAACGCGGAATATAAAAAATCCCTAAGCGCAGAGTATGAAGGAATAGGGATAATGATAGATGTAGTAGAGAAGACTCCTCATGTGGCAAGTGTGTTTGAAGGAGCTCCAGCTCAGAAGGCAGGCCTTAAGCCTGGAGATTTTATTGTGAAGGTCAATGATACTGATGTTATTGGTATGCCGCTTTATAAGGTGGTTAAGCTTATAAAAGGCAAGGCTGGGACAGTTGTGAAACTTACAATCGTAAGGCCCTCTGAGGGGAGAAGGTTCGTAGTAAAGGTAACAAGGGGGGTAATCTCAGCTCCGAGTATTCAAACCGAGGTTTTGCCTTCAGGTATCTTTAAATTTAGAGTTTTAAGGTTTACAGAAAGCACTCCTGTCCAGTGGCAGCTTAAGTGGAGTGAGGCAGTAGAGAAGTTTCACGAGGCAGCAAAGGCAGGGAAGGTAAAGGGAATAATTGTAGATCTTCGTGGAAATCCGGGTGGATTTTTCTCCTCAGCTGTTTATTTTGCTGAAGATTTTTTACCCCCAGGCAAAGTGGTGGCTTATCAGAA
>WFZK01000040.1 GCA_015489595.1 Candidatus Dojkabacteria bacterium
CCTTCGCCCTACCGCGACACTCCCCAAATCGCTAACGGTTCATCACACCCTGAAATAACAGAAATAATCCCAGAAATCCCTTCCCCACCAGAACAAGATTTGCCCCTAACCCCCGAACAAAAAGCCCTACTTAAAGCAATAGAGTGGGATATAACAAATAAGATCCGATACGACTTTTACTGGATTTTCGGAAATCCCGACGATAAATTGTCAGGAGAAATCCTAGCCGCTGAAATTTATCTCTGGCTTGCTTTAATTTCAGGAGGAGTAGATCCAGAAAAGATACCCCAAGCGCTCCAAGATTTAAAAACTCTCCATGAGTACTGGCAATTTGCCCCAAAACCCACCTACGAAGAAAAAACCGAAAGCCCTCAAGCTGAAGAAAAACCAGAACAGCAAGAAAGAACAACGAGCCAGGAAGAGGAAGCGAAAGAAGAAAGAGAAAGAGAAGAAGAAAAACGAAAGGCAGAGGAAGAATTCATCTATCGACTCTTCCTCGTACGCGAGGGACTCAAACCTGAAAAATTCCCAGCTCCGTGGGGACAAAAAGAAGAGCAAGTCAAAAAAACAAAGGAAAATAAACAATTAAGAAATCAATTCAAGAAATTCAAAAAACAAATTACGGGAAATGAAAGATCCTCAAGAATATACCAACAGCTTAAGAAACGCTACCCCCTTCCAAAAGATAGAGAGATAAGGGCCAGATATCTAGATGCAGTTGTAGAATTCGCCCATAATGAATTCGCAGGTATAAGCACAGTAACCGAAGCCCAACTTCTTCTCTACGCAATTATAGCCAACAACAGTAGTTTTGATTTCGCCGAACTTATCTATGCTGACACTCCAGAATTAGCAGAAGCCGCCCAAAAAGACTCCAAGCTCGCTCTAATTGTAGAAAAAGCAGCCACAGAGCCACTTATTCTGTTTTATCTTGCACGAATCATAGATTATTATAGGCTAATGACCTATCTAGAAGTAGAAGATGAGGATATTTCTAGGTGGCTTAGCGCTTATAATGACGATACCACCATTAAAGAAGGTTTAAAACAGGGCATACAGGAGATAATAGCACGAGCTTATACTATCATTTCTGGACAACTGCCAGAAATACAAGAAGACCTACAGGAGTTTGACAAAAACCAACCTATTGTAATGGCTATGCACCATCCCCCTTTCTTTATAGGAGGCCTAAAATTCCCTATCGAATGGAATATGAAAAAAGCCGATAGCGATCAGCCGATTCCGGCATTTACGTGTATGTATTGTGCGGCAGCTGTAGACCTGACGAAACATATTATCAGCACCCTATTCAGAAATTCCAGGAGCGATGCATGGCAGCAATTTGTACAAGATGTGAGAAATTCTAAAAAGTACGCAGACGAAATAGTCAACCAAATTATGCAATCTCTAACTAAAACATTAGAGAGTCCCCAAGAGGAAAAGCAACCTACCTATCCTTCCCCGCCGTGTGTAGAAGAATATTTTAGGCACTTCATAGCAGCCAACCTATACGCAATGATATCCATAATTGCAGAGGCAGACAAAGGAGAAGAGTGGAGAATTTGCGAAAAAAATCCAAGTAAAATTACCAGAAGGGCCTTTTTATACTCTCCAGATCTACCATTCTACATCCAGCTATCTGCACTAAACAGAGGAAGAGACAAATTTACATGGCAAGTGGACAGAATACGATTCGAGTGGAAGCCTCCTCAAGCCCAAGTCACAGAGCACACCAAGTATCCTCTAACTGCTTACCGCCATCGAATAAGAAGGCTCGTAGCTTGGCGTATAGCAGAATTAAGAGGGGAAAACGATCAACTCCTAGAGGAGCTAGTAAAACCCAACAGAGTAATGCAAGAAATAAAAGTATCGCAAATGCCCGATATCCCTCCATCTTTTATCCCACTCCTCCACGAGGTTGCAACCTCTTTGGGAATGCCTACAGAAGTCCTAGCCTTAGCAGTAGACTCAATAGCTTCGTTTACCATAGACCAGATACAACAAGCCAGTGTTGAACGGCTAGCACATGCTCTATTCGTAGCAAACCTCCTAGACAATGAGATGAATGAAGGAGCCCCTGAGGAGGTAAACGAGTTAATAGAATGGTACAAAGAGCGATTCCCTGTATTAGAAAGCCTACACGACGAACTTGAAGATTTTGTCCATGCCCACATCTCTAAGCCATCCAAGCCAGTAGACGAAAAAAGCTTGGCCAAGTTTACAAAAGCCATTGAAACTGGACTACAGACATTTGTAGAAAAGAAGCGAGAAGACCTTCTAAGCGAAGAATTTAACAAAACTAACCTACTTCAAACTATTTTGGAAAGCCTAAAAAAACAAGGAGAGCTGAATCTGTCAATGATCCCCCCCTTAAATATAGCCTTACTTGTCTACGACAGCGACGCTGACTCGGCAGAAGTAAAACCTACGACAAGTATAGCCGAGGTTATCGCAGCAGAAATTGCAGATGAGCTATCCAAACGATCAGCCCCCATCCCCGGCCCAGAAGAACTCCAAGAGGAAGACCAAACAAAAGGTGAAAGGGCAGACACGAAGGTCAAACCAAAGAAGAAAAAGAGAAAAAGGCCAAAGAGAGATCGGCCGACCGGACATAGAAGACTCCACAGAGCTTTTTAACCCCTCACCCCTTCACCGGATGATACTTTCTATGCGTCTGTTCTGCGAACTTATCGCTGGCGTGCACATATCTTGTGGTTGTCTGCAAGCTCTCGTGCCCTAAAAGCACCTGAATAGCCGCAGGATTTGCGCCGTTTTCCGCAAGATACGTTGCAAACGCATGCCTTATGGTATGGGCACTAATCGGTACAACAATCCCTAAAAGCCGCCGATATTCAGCTATCTTCATCTGAACATAATTAGTCGAGATCCTGGGATCACTCCTTTTTAGTCTACGCCCGCTCGTGGGAACAAACATGGCAGGATAAGAGTCCTTACGCATAAGCAGATATTCCTTAATGTATCGCATAGCTCTAGGAGTTAGATAAACCAGGCGCTGTTTTCTACCTTTACCAGTGATAAAAAGTTTTCCCTCGTCGTTTAATTGATCTCTATTTAAGCTTACTAGCTCAGAAATACGCATACCAGTCGCAAGAAGTGTCTCAAGCATGGCTCTGTTTCGCGCAGCAATCAGTGGATCTGGCTCAAATTTAGACGGAGCTTCTACTAAAGCTATTACCTCTTCTAAGCTAGGAACCTGGGGTTTTTTGCGCGGCTGTCTGATCAAAGTTACAGCATCAGAGGGCAGCGGAGTAGGGTAGTCGTATTCTACCAGAAAACGCAGGAAATTCCGGAGACTTACAAGGATCCGATTAATTGAATTCGCATCCAACTCTTCAGGATTGTTGTTTTTCACATAACCTCCCTTAAAATTGGGATTAATCGCGCTAGACTTTAGGGCTTTGCCGGACTTGTCGCTTGTGGTTTGCGCGCCGCTTGCACCTTCTGTGTCGGTATTTTCGCCCCGTCCCTGCGACGTTTGAGAATCAGCCTCTGCTTTAGCGCTTGAAGATTCGTCTTTTGTCTCTTGATAATCATTGGCGTCTTTGTTATTGTCTCCTCGCAGGCGCTGCAGGGCCTCTATGTGTTTGCGCTTTTTTAACCAGCCTTTGTAGTAAGTTATTGTTAGCTTATTAATCTGGGAAAACTTAAGATTTTTCTCAGCTAAAAAGACCGCAAAAAAGGTAAGATCTCGGTAGTAGTTGTAGATAGTTTCTGGGCTATAATTGTTGTTGTATAGGTGAAGAATAAATTCATCTTGGTGGGGAAGCTTCGGGAGCTTTGAGTCTTTTATAAGCGATTCTATATCAACAGCGTGCGGCATGATAGCGGAGTTTTATTGAATATTATAACACTACCTGCCGCGTTGAGTTTTCGTCAGGGCGGGGCTCACGCAAAAATCGATTTTTGCGTGAGCCCCCCTACACTTATTATTCTTCTGGCCGTTTTAAATCTCCCCCTCGCCGAACGATTTTTCGCTACCCTGCGTAGGGTGACTTACTTTGGGGCGTGGGGCAAAAAGCGAAACTGTCGCATTTTGCCCCACGCCCTGTCTCTTTCTTCTCCTAAGTAAAATAATATGGTATAAGTAAAAATGAGATCCCAAAAACCAACTACTGAAGCACCTAAAGGAATTGAATCTCCACGGACACCGAAAACACCTGAGCAAAGCAAAGAGCAAGGAACTGCTAGACTCCTAGAAGCGAGGATTTCCTCTTTATCTCGAATCCTTTACGGTCATCCCCTTAACGTGCCTATCCCCCTACAGATAGTTCAGGAACCTCTGCCAAAAGACGCAAGCGCACAACTACTCTACGGAGTTAAGAGGATAGATACCCCGGCCCCTAAAAGACAGATAAGACAGAAACAGCTATGGTCTTTCCCCTTAACAATCCTACATCTTCCAAAAACAGGGGAACTACCATCGAGCCACCTACTACACGAATTAGTCCACATAATGCAAGTATGGGCGGAATTTACCCTCCATCCAAAAATAACAGTCTCGGAGGAACCTAACAACCCCCAGAGTGATGACATCTCGAGAGAAGTGATCACTACTAACTGGCCACTCTCTTATATAAAGGTTAGTCGTGCCAGGTTCCAAAAGGCCATACTCGTTTCCTGGTTTAATTCCTTGCGCACCTTATGGGAACTAGGAGCATTTAGAGAACCTACTTCCTCTGCACCGGAACTAAAGGGTAATCCTACTCTTCAATTTCTCTATAAAGATATCCTTCTTGCGGCGGCGTCAGTGCTTATCCCTACCCTCATCGTCTTGAAGACCCTATTCTATGGAACACAGATCCGTCAACCACATGTATTCAATATGCTATTACAACACAAAGAGCTTATGTTTCAATTCATAAAAACTTCCTTAGGCACACACGTAGAACTTCTCGCAGCTTCCTCCTTGCTGGTATTCTTCTATTTAAGATACCTTCCTGTTGCGATGAAAAGATTATTTTACCATGCTCGTGAGAACCTTTACAACCTTCCATTTTACGACCCGTTCCTCTCCCCCTCCGAAATAGAAGCTTACACCCTCACCTGGCTATTCGATTCCCTGGAAACACTAAGACAAAAAGATCCTAACCAGTCACCTCAAGAATTAGCAACCAAGCTACGCCCGCAAATTGCTCAGTTCCTAAAAATTTGGCAAAACATTTTAAGACCTCATCTTGAACGGAGTGAAAAGAACCCCTTTGAAACTAAATTAGGGTTAATTACCCTACCAAGGACTATCGAATTCCTCGAAGAAGCGGTAGATGACCCCCATTCACCTCGATTACCTGAATTGATCGAATGGTACCTTACTGAGTGGCTACCATTACTAGTCAAACTCAATTCGAAATGGGCGCCCCTAGCGATCCTCCCCTCTCATAGAATCACCCACCCCAGTCGAATGTCTCACTACCTCAACCGAAAAATACAACAACAAATGTATCCCTCTCGTCTCCGAAAGATGATACGAACATTAAAGGAACGCTTCCCTCTGAGAAGGTTAAAAGATCCCACATCGGAAAGAGCCCACGCCTCTAATCCTTAGATCTGTAACAAAAATCGATTCCTTTCCAACCCCCTAAACTCCTCTGTATTTAGTAACCCTAAATCACCCTAATAAAGGCGAACTTCCTACTCCCCCGAGATAAAACTTATTTATGGCAGTAAGCAAAACTTCCATTTCTCAACCCCTAGAAGATAAAATGCTTATAACCCTATATGATATAATTATCAACCAACCTAGCCTACAATACCATGGAACCTAAAACACAAAAAATTAAGAGCACAAAGAAGACCTATCAGGCCAACGCAGGTAGCCCAAACACTCGCTGGGCTAGATTCAACCTTCGTACCTTTTTCGCAATCTTAATTTGGCCCCTAAAAACAGTAGCAATTCAAGCCTATAAAATCGCCCTATATCTAAGAAGCAAAATTTTTCATAGGAATTTTGTAAAAATTCTCGCTATCTTCTTTACACTTTTTCTCATAAAAAACTCCCTTGTTATCGAAAAGATCCCTCAATACAAGACTATCACCGCTGAAATATCAACCGCGTACGAGACGGTAGAATTTGGAGCCAATATTGTTCCAGCAAAGATCGCAAAGGTAACCCTGCCAGAATCGCAAAAGATCAAAAAAATCTACGTTAAACCTGGCCAATACGTTAAAAAAGGTCAAATCATAGCCAAACTTGACGACTCATCTCAATATGCCCAGTACAGATCTGCCCTTAACTCATACTATGCTGCGATAAACGCCAGAAATAGCGCAAGAAGAAGCCAACAGACTTTAAACCAGACCACGGACAAATTTACAGACTTAATAAAACAGATAAAAGCCCGCACAACGGATCCTCAAACCCTCGGGATGCTCACTGCTCTTGAAGCTCTAGTCCCAACCCTTAAAAACTCCTTAAATCTCGGCACTGTTTTAGGCAACACGTATCAAAGCTCAATAAACATGGCCTATGCCCAAGTCCTATCTGCAAAGTCAGCCCTTGAAGCTACTAAAATAAAATCTCCTATCAACGGAGTTGTGCTAGTGGTTGTAAAAAACAATCACAACGTCTCTGCGAGCTCCTCAAGCACTCCAAACATGGCAGGATTTGACATAAGCAATCTAAGCCCTAGCCCTAACACTGGAGCAAAATACTTCAGCCCTACCGATCAGAACCTTATTATAATCGCAGACACAAAGGATTGGGTAGTGTATCCAGAATTTACCCAAAATGAGATCCTTAAGCTTAAAAAAGGTCAAAAGGTATCAATTACAATAAACAACACTGAGAAATCCGGCAAAGTTGAAGATATTTTCAAAAGTGCAGACAGTTTAAGTGCGGAGGATCCCAAATTTTACGCCAAAATATCCGTAAGCAAAGTAGACAAAAATACAATCCCGGGCATGAGGGTAAATGGGAAAGTGGTGGTAAAAACCATAAAAGACGCCCAGCTTTTGCCGCTTAACGTAATCTACTACGATGAACACAACAGACCATACGTTAAGATCTTAAAGGACAACAACTCAACCCAAGTTTTCGTTAAGCTAGGAGTACTTTATGAGAACAAAATTCAGGTTGTAAAGCCTGATCTTAAAGACGCAAAGATCATTCAAAAACAAGAAAAACCAAAATATTCGATCAAATTTAAACTCCCATGGCACTAATATACGCCCACAACATCCACAAGTACTACAAGTTCGGAGCAGGAAAATTACATGTGCTCAAAGGCATATCACTAACGGTTGAAAAAGGCGAATTCGTAGCAATAATGGGACCTTCAGGCTCAGGCAAAAGCACACTTATGCACATTCTAGGCTTGCTAGATAGGTTTGATAAAGGTACTCTGATAGTAAACAATCAAGATGTAAGCAAGCTAAAAGACTCCGAACTTGCAAACTACAGAGGTAAAACCATAGGTTTTGTGTTCCAAAACTTTTATCTGTTGTCTAAGTATTCTGTTCTAGACAACGTTATGCTTCCAGCAGAATACATAAAGATTCCTAATGCAAAGGCTCGTGCCCGCAAACTTTTAAAGATCCTAGGGCTCGCAGATAAAGAAAACTCCAAGCCAAATCAGCTATCAGGAGGCCAAAGACAGCGGGTAGCAATAGCAAGAGCCCTGCTTGCAGATCCAGAGATAATAATGGCAGACGAGCCCACAGGGAACCTAGATTCAAAAACAGGCCATCAGATAATGGAGATTTTTGACAAGCTTAACAAGCAAGGGAAAACAATACTTTTAATTACACACGATCCAAACATAGCCAAATGGGCCAAACGAACAGTTAAGATAAAAGATGGTAAGCTTTATGAAGCTACTTAGATGGATAAAATCCGCAGCCCGCGATATTATTGCCACAAAGCTTAGATTTTTCCTTACCTTGCTAGGGATCCTAATAGGCACAGCCAGCGTTACTTTGCTTATCAACCTTGGAGTAAGTACAAAAAAGGCTATATCATCATCACTAGCAGGCTTAGGAGAAAACTTAGTCTATGTGTTTTATGGCGAGGATGCCCTCAACAGTATGGGGCCTAGTACATCGATGTTCGGAGGGTTTACCGAAGCACAGTTCGAGAAGGTAAGCAAGGCTTTAAAAAGCACAGGTTTTGTCTCTCTAATTAGTGGTTCAGCCAGACAAGCAGGCAGTGTGTCTTCAAATTACGCATCAGGAGCGTATATTATCCACCCCTGTTCAGCAGATTACTTTAAGATCATAAATTTTAATCTCGTATCCGGAAGGCTGTTTACCGACACAGATAAAGCAAGACACGTAGCTATAATTACCAAAAGCTTAGCAGAAAAACTTTTTCCCACTCATGTCAACCCGGTAGGGCAGAGTATAGTTGTAAAGGGCAAGACCTTTCAAATTATCGGAGTTATAGAACCTACGGACAGCACAATGCTTAGATACTCAGGAGAAGAGGTTTATATTCCGCTAAAAAGTGCACATGAGCTTTTCCCCTCGCTTAAATACACCGTAATTTTAGTCAAAGTTACCGACCTAGACTATGTATCATATCTTAAACCTTTACTTAAACAGATTCTTAATGTTCCTATTACTGTAGCTACTCAAAAAGATCTTATCACCCAGGCCAATATTATCCTTAACGTTTTAACAATTTTCATCGGCGTAATTGGCGGAGTCTCACTAATAGTAGGAGGGATAGGAGTCATGAATATTTTGCTTGTTTCAGTTAAAGAAAAGGTAAAGGAGATAGGGCTAAGAAAGGCGGTTGGAGCCACAAATCGTGACATATTGATTCTGTTTCTGATTCAATCGTTGATATACAACCTAATAGGAGCAGCATTAGGAATTGCGGTAGGTTTAGGCGGAGAGCTGGCAATTACACATGTAGCAAATTTGCCGTTTGTGATCTCTACCAAAGCTGTGGCCGCAGCCACGCTGGTGTCATTTGTAATAGGGCTAGTTTTTGGAATTTATCCCGCAATTGTTGCTTCACGGCTCTCACCAGTGGAGGCGCTAAGAGAAGAATAAGCGGAGCGCGGATGGAATTTTGAAAAATAAAAAAAATTCCCTCCGCGCTCCGCCTCAAAAACCTTCCATAGCTGCATCAGCTCAATTCTGGTGAAACTCTCTTTGACAGCGTACATTCCAAATATAGCCAGGCTTTTGGCTCCTAGCTCATTCTTCGAAGCTGGGGCCAAAATCAATTTTTCCGATTTTGGCTCAGACCTAGGGATGGCAGAACGGATGATCAATCAAACCGCAATGAATAGTATCCACCTTGGGTGCTCCCAAAACCGGCTTAAGTAGCGGCACCAGGCTTGAATCAAACACTATCCACTCAGATGGATACTGCTGATTGTCCGCAATACTTAGATCTCTCTCAAAAATCGGAGCCCTGTTTTGAGTATGTACAAAGCCATGAATTATCAAACGATCAAACTGCCCGTTGCTGTCTTCATAAGCGTTGTGCGGCGTCTGTTTGACTCTGAACGTAGCGTTACCTAACATTACAAAACCGGCTTGGACCAGGTCAACATTGTCATGAGAATCCCAAGAACCATTAGGATCATCCTCTATTGTCACAGAGCTTGAATTATCAGCCACAAACACACAGCCATCATCAACGTTCTTTAATGGATCACTGCCTGGCTTTAAAATCTCTTTTACTGTAAGCTGTGTATTCTTCAAGAACACCAAGTTAGCCTTTCTGCAGGTTAGGGTATCAAAGCTGACCGTAGCATTCTCTACCTTAATAACCTTTCGTGGACTGGCTGTTGAAGAGAGGGCACTACTTAAATTACTAGCAGAGGAGCCGGATAACGTAGATATAGTACATGACGAATCTATATTACACTTAGCCGTCGCTGTGTCCTCTAGCAAAGAAAACCAACTAAACAACCCTACATTTTGGCCGGAGCGCACAAACTCAGGTCTGTTGTAATAACCATCGTAGCCCCACTGGACACCTGCCAGTGAACTGCTCACAGAGCTTATAACAAAGTTAGAGATTATAGCCCTGCTGGCATTGTAAGGCGAAACGTCTGAAGCAATAGGATCTTCAGAGGTTGAAGACATGGTAGAGTAATTAGGCAGGCCTGTAAATCCACCGCTTGCGTCGCCCTTGCTATACACATTCCCTAGAGAGGTCTTAAGCCAGTTCCAACCTACTTGAGCTATGTTTGTGTAAGTGCAATTAACGTTCCCAGCTTTATCAAAAGCGCAGACACCAAAGTATACATCATCACCGCCCTGTAATCCCTTAACATTGATACGATATCTGTAGCCACCACTTATAGGCGTAATGGAGTAACCGCTGCTTCCAAAAGGATTGTTCTCAAAATCTGTACCATCAAGAGCGATATCATTAAGCGTAGTTAAGAACCTGTTACCCTTTTCGCTATTTAGAGCCACAGCGTAGCTTCTGAACAGATAGACCTTAGAGTTATCAATATTTGCGTCTGTAACATCTACATTAAATGTAATTCTGTTACCCAAAGCGTTGGTCGAAGTTATCGATACATTAGGAGCGGTTGTATCAAGAAGTAGAGTAGAGTTGGGCCAGCCGTAGTTTGTTAAATCTACGTCGCCAGTCCAAGTGCCTCCACCTGCGTTTCTAAGTAACCCTGTCAGTTTATAGTTAGTGTTTCTTAAGCTATTCTTAAGATATGCTCTTACGTTTACATGAAGCAAAGTGGCATCAGAAGAATCCACATACTCGCTAAGTTTTTTAACACATGCCACTGTGGAGGAGTCATTGATACAGTCGGAGAAATTAGAGTAAGTGTTCGTGGTACCAGCCACCGGATCAAGAAGGCCTACCACAGAGGAATTATTGTAAGTCAATGTGATCTTATAATTAGCATCTGAGGTATCAACCAGCTTGAAGTCATACTCTGTAATGTTAGAAGCCCCTGTGTCCTCTTTGAATGTAAAGTTAAAGTCCATAGGATTGTGATCTGAGTACTGGTAAGAGCGAGGCACTCCTGCAAAGAGTACTGTAGGATCGCCGCTTGTTATTGAGCTTGGAGCAGTCTGGTTTCTAAATGGATCATCAAAGATTCCACCAACATAGTAGAAGGGCTGAACTTCACGCAAAGCTGAGGCTGGAGACCCATCAACAGGAGATACGCTTTGCTTGTTTTTATCGTAGATGTCTAAGTCGTCAAGAGAAGGAGCAGCAGGTGGGGCACAAGGACAAGTCCCTGTGAATGAATGAGCACATAGAGGTCTCGGATAAGAATACGGGGGAGCGCTCCCTCTTTTTACTAAAGCTACATCAACCTGGATTGAACCACCACACAAACCGTCCGGAATAGTTACTTCAACCACTCTAGACTCGCCCGGCGGGATCGTTATAGTCTCAATTTCTCCACTAACATTACCTGGGTTGGGGCATCCACTAGAATTATTGCAATAGTTACACACATATTTACCTGCGTTCACAACTATAGTTTCCTTATTACTCATATTACTAAGAACTGTATGGAATGTTCTTTCGTCAATCCACTGATTCGTCCACATCTTTACAATAGAACCTGAGCTACCCAACTGACAAGCAGTGGGTAGCGGTCTTGCCTCCTCCCATACAGGCCAACAAGCTGTACATGAGGTCCCACTCGAAGGGCAAGGCGGAGTACACGGTGGCTGACATGTTTCGTTATAAATCCCCCTGCATCGAGAAGGATCAATAGTAGGAGTCACAGTTGGGGTAGGAGTAGGGGTATTCGTTGGGGTGAAGGTAGGTGTAGGAGTATTGGTCGGTGTAAAGGTTGGGGTCGGAGTATTCGTTGGGGTAAAGGTCGGAGTTGGTGTGTTGGTTGGAGTGAAGGTAGGTGTAGGAGTTGGGGTATTCGTGGGTGTAGGAGTCGGAGTATTTGTCGGTGTAAAAGTAGGCGTAGGAGTTGGCGTATTAGTAGGTGTAAAAGTCGGAGTCGGGGTGTTCGTAGGTGTAGGAGTGGGTGTAAAAGTCGGAGTTGGGGTAGGAGTTGGGCATGGCCAAGTGGAGCTAGCCGTACTCGCGCAGTATTGATACCAACTCCATCGTCTTACCATCAAATCAATTTGCACAGAACCTCTGGGCCTTCCACAACGTCCAGTTACGCAGCCAACTCCATGCCAACCAGGACGAAGGGTCACCCCCCGCAACAACCACGTTGACGTCCCCCCTGGCTCCCCTCCATAAGAACGAGTATCGCACCACGAACCGTTACAATACGTACACGAATACCCAATGACATTAACATTAGACCATTGTGATAAATAGATAACGCCGCAAAATGAACTCCCAGACCAACCTCCAAAAGCGCCATAACCACTGCACACAGACGAATTAGAAATATTCTTATCACTCGCGCAAGAAAAGCACTTTAGCCCAGGTAGACTAATCCCTATATATACAGACAACGCCAGAAAATACATTGCCATTAAAATCTTCACCCAAAAGAATCTTTTTTTAAACTTAAAATGTACCTTCATCTCGCATTGTATGGCTCACAAATAACCTCAGAAAGACGACCGTTATCTACCTTTATATCTATCTTCCAGGTAGAACCCGGTTTAAATATGTTTTTTACGGTTGGGAATTCCAAGGGTATCTTCTCCAAACTCTTACCTCCTGCCTGCCTTATTAAAACACGCGTACTTCCATCAAAATAAATATAGAACGGATAAGAGCTAACCCTCTCTAATTTCTCATTTAATATATCAAAAACAACCCTAGGAGGATCCTCTTCTACGGTGTTTACTCTAAAGATGTCTACAAGCTTTTGCTCTATTCGAGAAGGTTGGGGCGCGTTCCTGGCCTGATCGTGAAACTTATACACCTGTTCCTGCTCAAGGTTATACTGGTGTTGTCTATGGAAATAGTAAAATGTTAATAGGGCTGTTAATGCAATAAGGCCAACAGAACCACCTATTACCAAAAGTTTTTCACCTTTAGACATTAAATTAATATAACAGGTTTATTAAAGGAAGGCAACCTAGCCGGGGGCGTGAGGCAAAATACGCTAATTCTGTATTTTGCCCCACGCCCTAAACTAAGTTCTTTTTTCATGGTGGTAGGAACTTGCCTATCCGTAAGGTCGTTCAAAACACCTGAGAGAAAAGTAACTTTAAGGGGCTGGGGCACCAGTAAAAATCAAATAAGGACCGCCTCTTACCCCTTCTACCTCCTTAGAAACAATACATCATAAACGAAGATTGTATTAAGAAGAGTGCTAGTATACACTGCGTTATCCAGCTTAAGTCTCTGCTGAGTATAAGAGATAGGACTAAGGATAATACCCTCTAGATTATACGGCCCTAGTCCTGTATCTCTATAATAAACATAAGCTTTTTGCGTAAAATCAAAACTTAGCAACTTATCCCAATTGCTATATTCTATAGGTAAATCTTTACCCTTCTGTTTAAACTTCACAGGAGTAATCCCTGGATATCTTAGCTCAATAAGCCATCTTAAAACAGAGACATATCTAGAGTCAGAAAGGGGCTCTTTGGAGAAGCTGTAGTAGAACTTATCAACCTTGCCGTGTTTTAAATAAAAATAGCAGTTAAGGTCAATGTCATTAGCCAAAGTACCCCACCTGGTAGTAAATCCTGTCGGATAATAGTTTAAAAAGAAGAAGTCGAATCCTGAAACGTTTGCCACCTTGGCTGTGACTTTAGGTTTAAGCTTGTAATACCTGAATCGAGAAACTTGGAATCTCTCCATGTACTTCATAAATAGCTCTTTTATAGGCTCCGGGGGATCAAAACTGCTCCCGACAAGAGGGCAAAGCGGGAAGGAATAATTAAGAAGAGGATTTATATTCTTGTATTCATAAAGTTCACCTTTTTTGATCTTCAGAGGATATGACTGCTCAAGGTAATCTAAAAATCTTCTTATTTTAGAGCTAGATAAGCTAGTCGCTTTAGCTAAATAGGCAGAATACATAGCATACATGTAGGTGCTCACATCTGCAGGAGTAGAAAAGTATTCAATTGTCTCACAACTTACTGGATTACATGCCTTGCCCCAATAAGAAAATCCCTTCCAATCTAGGATCTCTCTACAACCCTTACTCTTAGCTATAAACCTATACACCGCAAAATTCTCAAGCCGCGAAACAAGATACTTAGAGGGAGTCGTCCGACTAATAAAAGCTGTAGGGGGCGAGAGGGTTGTAAACTTAACCCTTTCAACTCTAAACCTGTTAAGAGTAATTCCCACACGGTCTAGTATAGGCCCTAAAAAGTGTTTAGGAGCAAACCTAACCTTTATCTGCCCAGCCACAATATCTCCGGGCTGAAGGTTATACTGATGGAACCCCTCGGGTACGACCACCTTAAGATCGGGGTTCTTTTTATACATTCTAAAATCATATTCGTATCCAAGCTTAACCTTCTTTTTCTGAACAAATCTGGCTGAAGTAAAAGTATACAGAAATTCGTTATTATCAAGCTTCTTAACTTTTAGCTTAATATGAGGGAAAAGCCCAAAGTCAAAAACAATGTAGGGATTTTTACGTACATCGGGGACATCAAAATCCGCAAACAGAGCAAATACTGTAAAAATTACTAGAACAGCTCCTGTTAAAAATATATGCCACCTTTTCAATTTCAGCACCATAATCAGTTGTAACATTTATAGAAAATAGAGACAAGTGGGCTGGGGCAAAAATTCGCTTTTTCGAATTTTTGCCCCAGCCCAATAAATGGCCGTTTTAAATCATCCTGTGTCAAGCAAGCTCCCCTGCCACAGAAAAGACAGCCTATTTCAGGGTATTGGGTAAAAATGACTTTCTACAACTTTACCCAATGCCTAAAAAATTTTGCCCAGATCTTTTGTCCCTAGTATACTTCTATTATGAAGCGTCTATTCCTACTGCTCCCCGCTACACTTGTCATTGGCCTCTATTCTTACCTCTTTTTTCTTACGGTCACCTCTGACTTAAACTTTTACAAATTCAGCTACCTTGTCTATGGTGATTTTACAGCCACAACAGCCATAATCGAAAACTTCCATCGTAATGCGCTTACTTGGCCGCTACAATATCCCCTGTTTTGCGGCGAACAGATCACCTATCACTTCGGATTCATGGCTCTAGTAGGGCTTGTTGAAAAGCTTGTACCTAATCTTACTATTGCCCTTAATCTAGTCTCAATCGCAGCGCTGGTTTTTCTTGTCATTTTCACATATCTTGTGTCACTAAAGCTCTTTAAAGATAAAACCGTGGCCGCACTTAGCCCTATTGTATATCTTTTTAACCCTTCCCTGGAATGGGTTTATCTCATAAGGCACGTAGCCCACGAGGGACTTAAAGAAACAATAAAGGTTTCCAATTTCTTCGCAGCAGGCCCATATAGACCATCTGATGTAATCTCGGTATTCTGGAACCTTAATACCTTCATAAACCAACGTCACCTTATTTTAGGCTTTGCCCTCGTGCTTGCGCTGATTTATATTGATCTGACAGGACGAAGAAAAACAGAGCAGGGTAGAGTAGAGCAGAGTAGAGTAGAGCGGTTTTTGCTATTAAAGATTCTAGGCGTACTTTTACTTACAATCATCAACAAAGCCGCCCTTCTTATCTATCTTTTATATCTTGGCGCATCTTTTATTCTGGCCAACAAATATCTGGCCAAAATTCCAATCTGTTTTTTCTTAAGACTAATTCGCAAAAAGTGTAGCCTCGATAAAAAACAAATCACATGGGTCGTCACGAAAGCGAAGAGCTCACTCTTGGCTCTAGCCCTTATAATGGTAACAACCCTCCTTATTCTTCAGACTTTTTATGGCCAATTTAGTCGAGATCTACCCAACGCTAGAATTCACTATAGGCCAGGATTTCTTGTAGATTCTGTCCAGTATAAACATTCGTATCCCACATTTGTTAAATGGACGCTCTACCTTGTCGAGAACTTCACACTTCTGCCCATCGCTGCTGTAGGAGGTTTCATTTTAGCTTATAAATCAAACAAGCAAAATCGTCTGTCACATATAGCCCTTATGGCAACCGCTTTTGGCAGCCTGTTTACTGCGTTTATTGTAAGGTTTAGCTCTGACCCGGCAGTTAACCACAAGCTCGTCAATTTCTTTATTTACCTCTCCGCCATCTACACTATCTATTTCATTCTCAAGCTTAAAAACATTCCGTTAAAAGCTCTTACCCTGTCGTGGTTTATCTTAACCCTAAGCTTAAACCTCACAGCGGATGTTATCCCATACCTGAATTCTGACTATGCACGATTTTTAAGGCCTGAGCGCAGCAGGGTAAGCAAATGGATCCTACAGCACACCAATCCCACCGATTGCTTCTTAAACCTTACATACGAAACCATGCCCATTACCCTTACCGGCAGATATGTATTTTTCAGCTGGGATTACTACCCAATGAGCGCAGGATACAATACCTTGGCCAGAAGAGAACAGATAAAATTCGCCCTTAAGCACCTCTACAGATACAATTCTAAAGAGAAGCTCTGCGAGCTTATGGATAAAAACAATCTTAAATACATCTTCTTACACCTAAACAATAGAGCTGAAAAATTCGCGGATATTCAAATCTTTTCAGACAAATTTAAAAGCTTCCCAGCAGAGTTTAAAGACAGTAAAAGTATGATTATTTCATACCAAAAGCTATGCCATGACCACTAAGAAAAAAGAGACAAACTCCGTCCACAAGAATGCAAAGCAAAACAAGCCACCCCGCAGAACCCAAAAACTTAAAGAAGTAGAATACAAACCCCGAGCACATCCAAAGCTTTTGTGCGATAGTCTCCTGGGCATACCAGATTTTAGAATGTGGGAATTTTTTCTGCTTGGCAATACCAAAATAAAACGGCTGTATCTTAAAAGAAAGAAACCGTTTTTTACAATAATCATCCCAACCTACAATACACCTGAGCTCCTTAGACACACGCTAAAAAAGATACAAGCGGCCGAATCTACTGGCAAACCATACCAGCTCATAATAAGCCAGGACGCAGGAGACGATCCCAAAGACATCGTGCTGTCTCCTCTTAAAATTATAAGAGCGCTTAAAAAATCTCCCAAGCATCTAACCGAGCTTACCTATATAAAAGCAAAGTACAACAGAGGAAAGGGAGCGGCTATTTATAGAGGCCTTGTTTTAGCAGAAGGCAAATACACAATCTATATAGATGCAGATTCTGATATTGACCCTCAGATAATTAGCGATTTTATAAGAGTTGTAGAGAAATTCAAGCCGCACGTAATTTTTGCCAACAAATTCCTTAAACAGTCACAAGATACACGACCGCTGTTTAGACGAATGTTAAGCAGGATATTTCAACTGTTAATTCAAGCAGCCTTTGAGGTACCGATCACTGATACCCAAACAGGTGCCAAGCTGTTTTACACCAGTATATTACAATTTACAGCACACTATGTGCTAACAAGGATCATCATATACTTAATAAGGTTCGGAAGCAGCGAGGATTATCTAAAAGCCCTTGCCACGGAGCCTATGCCTTCCATAGGTTTTGAATTCGAGATAATGCAGGCAAGATTTTTAAAGAGGTTACCTTTAGTAATTTATGAGATGCCAGTGAAAATCTCAGGATCTAGGTCGAGTATTAGGGTAAAAGATATTGTACAGATGTTAAGATATCTCACAATCTAACCTCCATCAAGGAGTGGTGGCAGAAATTGCAAAAATTAATTTCTATCACCACTCCTTACAAGTAGAGTAGTATTAAAGTAGTACTAAGAAACCCATTTGGAGGTTTAGACCCAATCAAAGGCCTTATCTCTAAGATCAATGAGGTAGCCTTCAAGAAAGATGTATGTAGGTGTTTTTCCCATTCATTTTTTCTATAAGAAATAAACAAAATAGGGAATAAAAATTCCGATTCGGAAAAGAAAACAACTCAACCCCAGAGAACAAGAGTAGTCTCCCTTCACACCCCAACTGCGTATAAGGATGATTATACTCAATACGAAACAGCCCTCAAAACCTACCTAAAACCCACGAAACAAATTTACTCTCAAATATCCTTAAAAAGAGAGTGGAAAAACAAACAAATTTTCAAAAATAAATTCTAATTTTTTGCCTAAATATTCAATACTCCGAGCACTTCCAAGGAGCTCTTAAGTCCTTTCTAGACTGTCGCATACTATAGGATATACATACTATAGGGTATGTGGATAACTCTGCTCTGCCCTACCCTGCTACCCCACTTTAAAGCTAACTCTACCCTGCCTAATGCAAAATATAAAGTCGACAAATCCTCGAGAAATTCGAAATTTTTACAGAAATTCCCCGATATTACCTTCACGCCGCACGCCATATTTCAATCGCCTCCATACAGTCACGAGACGTTCAACCTAAGAGCCTGGACGCACCAAAATATCCCAAAGGCAGGGACGTCCCACAGCGTTAATCGAAACAGTTAGGAGCTCATACAAAAATCGATTTTTCGCTGCCCTGCGTAAGGTAACTTACTTTGGGGCGGGGGCCAAAATCGACTTTTTACGATTTTGGCCCCCGCCTTCTTACGGAATTCCAACCCAAACAGCAAATATACCTATAATCCCCAAAACTCCGGCAAGCTCTAAAATCTCTGCAGTGCCTAGCGTACGATTTACCTCGTGCATATAGGCAGAAAACACAACATATATCAAAGCTCCAATAATCAAACTTATAAGCAACTTACTGCCCAAATAAAGAGTCAATACTATCCCTATTCCCCCTATTAAAGCAAAGACTACCAGGGCTAAATTTAGAGATGTTAGAGAGCGGCGAGTAAAGTTGTAAAAGAAGATAAAGAACATGTAAATAAGGGCAGCTACCCAGAAAAGCCCCATGCTCAAGTAGAAAAGTCGACTTTGTACCGTGCTTAAATCTTTTAGCTTTATGTCCTCAAGGTAGCTTCTAACCAGATAGCTCCATATGAACACAGAAACCACGTTAAATACAAGCAAAAAAGACTCTCCTAGCTTAGCTAAAGGGATCTTAAAAAACATGTTTACATTAAGAATATTCGTTGTAAGTAACACAGCATACATCGAGATCAAGTATACAAAACTGGTTATCATAAATGCGCTTAAAATAGAGACTCTCTCAGGCGCCTGAGAGAATACATAAAATATAAACCATTGCATAATAAAGCTAAACACACTCGGCAATGCCACGACAGATACCATCGTTTCGCGCTTTACCTTAAAAT
>WFZK01000041.1 GCA_015489595.1 Candidatus Dojkabacteria bacterium
TTACAGCGTTTAAAACATTATTGGTACCACCGGAGCTTGCTATTGAAAGCGTTTGCACTCCATCATCTGTTTCAGCAAATACGTAAACTACATTGTTGTTATAGTGAATAATTTTTGATATGCCAGACAAATAAGTATTAGTTGAGTCAGCAATATTCCCTAACGCTTGGGGGGAAGCAGAATTACTTATATCAATTAGTTGAACTCCATCTTCTGAAAAAGAGCCAACCAGTGCTCTATTAATTGCAGGAATAACATCAAGTGCTTTAGGGCCAGCTAATAGTGTACTTGTGCTATCAACTATGTTGCCTTTAACCTCTGGCACCTTTAATAACTGCGCTACGCCATTTTGGATAAATATCTCTCCTGCGACAAAACCGTAATTAGAGGGATTATTAAAATCCCACGTAAACGATGCTGCATAAACTCTACTGACAACCAAGAGCCCCGCAACCAGGACGCTCCCCCCTATAAGAATAGTGCGAAAAATTTTTCTATGCATAGCTATTCTTATAAAAAATTATAAGAGCATGTTTCCCGATTCTACGTTAGATGTTTCTAAATGTCAAAAGGCGGTACAGAAATCATAAAAAGCAGATTTTTGCACATACTCGTTATACCACTCCTCTCTACCATCTTGCCCTTCATCAGCTTTCTTTATTTCAAAAAACTCCATGGTAAAATCAAGGCATGAAATCCATCGGTATTGTAGGTCTGCCCAATATAGGCAAGTCTACCCTCTTTAACGTTATTACAAAACAGGCGGTTCCGGCTGAAAACTTCCCATTCTGTACCATTGATAAGAACCTTGGAGTCGTTGAATTTCATGATGATCTTCTTCTTAAGCTAAAAAAAGCACTAAACAGTGAGAAAATGTACCCTCCAACGATTCAATTCGTTGACATCGCCGGACTAGTAAAAGGCGCCGCCAAAGGAGAAGGATTAGGAAATCAATTTCTCTCTCATATTCGTGAAGTAGATCTTATTATGTATCTTCTTAGAGCTTTTCCAGATAAAAACATAACTCATGTCCAGGGCAAAATTGATCCTCTGGAGGACCTCAAAACCATAGTTGCTGAACTTATTCTTAAAGACCTTGAAACTATCGATAAAAAGCTCAAACAGATAGAGAAGCTTAAAAAGGATCCTAACAACAAACAAGCCGCAAAAGACTATCTGACGCTTACCGCACTTTATGAAGCTTTAGAAAAAGAACAAACCGCCTACAGATTTCTAAAAAACCAACAACTAGACCCAGACACAGAAGAGTCCGTAAAATCTCTATTTCTTTTGACTGCAAAGCCCGCTATCTTTGTTCTTAACATATCTTATCTTGACATGTCTTCGCCAGAATATGAGGCCCAAATTAAAGAGTATAAAGATCAGCTTTCGCAATATATATCATCGATCTATGACTCAGATTCCGCTGATTACATAACCCTCATCGATGCAAAATTCTTAGCAGATACTCAGCAGATGCGACCTGAAGAGGTCCAAGCTATAAGATCAGAGCTTAAATACTTTGCGGACGTAAACACAATAATAAGCCTCGCTTACAAGCGTCTTAACCTTATCAGATTCTACGTGGGGAACCAGAAAGATGTCAGAAGCTTCTTTATTCCCAAAGGCAGCTCAATCTTGACCGCTGCTTCAAAGATCCATAAAGACTTGGCAGAAAACTTTGTCAAAGCCCAAGTCTGCAACGTGGAAGATGTAATAAAGTATAAAGGGTTTAACCAAGTTAAAGCCGCGGGCAAGATAAAAACCGTAGGCAAAGACTACATTGTGCAAGATAAAGACTATGTTGTAATACTAGCCCACGGATCATAAGGGGGCGGGGCGAAATTTGGATAGTAACAAATTTCGCCCCGCCCCCTAACAAAAAGCAATGAGCCAAAAATTTGAAAGGAAGATCTGGGCGTGGGGCAAAATGCGGAATTAGCGCATTTTGCCCCACGCCCTAAACTAAGTTCTTTTTTCATAGTGGTGGGAAGTTGCCTATCCGTAGGGCAGTCCAAAACACCTGGGGGAAGAGTAATTTTTAGGGGCTCACGCAAACCCAACTTGCTTGTATCCCTATCCAGGTTTAGAAAGAGACGCTGGACTAATCTTTACTTCTTTTCTGCTTTAGCCTTGGCCTTTTCTCTCTCCGTCTTGCTGGCTTTGGCTGAACCAACCTTAGCACCTGAAGACTTAGATTGAGCTCCTGACGACTTGGCCTGTTTTGCTTTAACCCGCTTTAGACTCAAGCTTAGGTGACGCTCAGTTTCTGAAATAGACAGAATCATAACCTTTACCTTTTGGCCAGGCTTTACAATGTCCCGAGGATCTCTCACTAGCTTATCTGAAAGCTCAGAGATGTGGATAAGACCGTTTATACCCTCCTCTATTCTGACAAATGCTCCGTAGTCTACAACCCCTTCTACAACTCCTTCCACTATATCACCTGGCTTATACTTCTTAATCTTGTCTTTCCACGGATCAGGATACAGTCGCTTAATACTATACGCTACCCTTCTGCCGCCCTCGCCGATCTCTAAGACCATAACTTTGACCTTGTCTCCAATCGAGTAAAGAGCTGAAACATCAGTAACCTTGTCCCAAGAAAGCTCTGATAGGTGGACCAAACCTTCTAGCCCACCAACGTTGACAAATATACCGTAGGGGGTAATTGCAGTTACCACGCCCTCGAGAATGTCTCCTTCTTTGATGTTCTTGATAAATTCTTTGTTTCTGGAGTATTCCTCATCTAAGATTACCGCCTTTTCTGAGAAGATAATCTTTCCCTTCTCGCGACTAAGCTCAATTATCTTTACTTTAAGCTTCTCACCCAAAAGCTCTGTGAGCTTTTTCTGAACAATAGCCCCGATGTCTTTACCATACATCTTTTTGCCGCTTTCAAAGATCCGATGTGGATCAAGCTGGGATATAGGAATAAATCCTCTTACTCCGCTATCTAATTCAACGATAGCGCCGCCGGTGTTTACCTCAACCACAGTTGCTTCTAAAATCTCGTTATTTCTTTGAGCTTTCTCAAGCTCAAGCCAGATCTGAATATCCTCTGTTCTTTTAATTGACAAAACTAAGCTCCCATCTTTAGCCTCTGGGGTCACGACATAAACTAAGATCTTGTCTCCGATCTTTAAAGATTCAACATCGATGACCTTGCTCTTAAGCTCACGGCCTGTAATAATTCCCTCCGATCTTGCCCCAACGTCAACGATAAGAGCACCTGGCTCTTTAGCTATAACAGTACCATACACATAGTCCCCTGGCTTTAGCTGTTTATACGAAGCCAAGGTCTGATCTAACTTCTTCTTAATTTTTGCATCCGAAATATCGGAAAATGTATCGGTTGAAGCCACTTACTTCTACCTCCAAATGTTTTATGGGTATTATATCAGATGTTTTTCCATAGGCAATAGGGGGCTCACGCAAAAATCGGAAAAGTCGATTTTTGCGTGAGCCCCCTATACTTATCATTCTTCTGGCTGTCTTTAAATCTCCCCGTTGACGAACGATTTTTCGCCACCCCGCGGAAGGCAACCCACTTTAGGGGCGGGGCAAAATGTGTCATTACCACATTTTGCCCCGCCCCTAATCACAAAAATAATCTTGCGCAGGCAAACGCCGGATAATCCCTTAAACGTTCTTATAATCTTTAAACCCTGTATCAGTCTCCCTTCTTTTTAAAAAATTGTATCTGGCAATTACAGAAGCTGCTGCTACCCAGGGATACCTTTCTCCTTTGGTTAAAAAATCAAACTTAACTTTACACACTCCCACCTTCCTTACTCTACTCAAAATAGAATTATAACTCCTAGCTGTAGAGCTGTACTTATCTATAACCAACCATACGTTGCTGCAGCCCTCGCAGGGCCTAATCTTTTTGACCAAGCTGCCGTACAATTTATCTAATAGCTTATTCAGATTCCCAAGCTTAGCCCAATAGGCATTAAACTTCTCGGAGGTTAAGTACTCCGCAACATACTCGACACTTCCCATCAGGAGCTCAGCAACACTGAAAATCCGCTGAGTATCTAAACGTTTAGAATCAGTCACCCCCATCAACATAAGATCAGGCAAACTTTCCTTGCGAACTTTAACTACAGCTACGCTAAGGCCAGCAACGCTTTCTCCTTTACCAGCCTCATCGCCCCCGATAAAACAATCAAAATCTAAAGAGGCACCATCTAAAACTGCAGCTAACCAGTCTCTCAAAAACTCCTCCTTGAAATCTCCCTGAAACACAACCTTGCCCGAATTGTAGAAATTAATAACCCCAAAAGAGGTCCTGTATTGCACAAAATATGGCTGCCTTTTCAACTGCCTGGGCTTAAAAAAACTCTTAATCAAAGGCTTAAGTAGAACAGACCTAGACAGCCAGCCTAGATCCACAGAAAACGCCCTATTTTGCATACGGATACAGGTACATTAAACGCGATCTATGAGCTCCGCTCCCACTTAACAGTTTCACAAAACCCTTAACCCCCAAAAGACTCCTTAACCAACTTGGCCCTTCATAAGGTTTATATAGATAAATCGACGCCTCGCTAAGGTTATGAGCTTTTTCCACATCCGCTATTAACTGGTCAAAAGTGGATATTTTATCCACCAGCTTATAGTCTAAAGCATCTGCTGCTGGCATCACCCTTCCATCTGCAATCGCCTTAACTTGCGAAACCGGCAGGTGCCGCCCTTTGGCAACGACGGAGACGAACCTGTTGTAAGCGCTATCTATCAGATGCTGATACAGCCTGTCCTCTTCCCCATTCGGATCGTTGTCAAAAAGCCCCTCTCCTGTCTTAAACTTACCACCTGTATTAGTCAGCCTCCTTACCTTAATCCCTAGCTTATCTAAAAGACCATCATAATTGTAAACCTCCATTAACACCCCAATGCTACCTACTACTGTAAGATCCCCAACGTACACTTTGTTAGCGCCCATAGCTAAATAGTACGCTCCCGAGGCTAGAAGATTTTCACCATACACATAAACAGGTTTTTTACCAGCCAGATCTTTTAGGGCTTTATAAAGCTCATCAGCTGCATAGACCTCTCCCCCAGGAGAATCTACAACCACAACAACCGCTTTCACATCATCATTTTTAGCTAAGGCTTTAAACACCGGAACATACTCTTCGCTGTTTATGCCCTCTAGCCCGAAATCATTTGATTTAAAAATCTCACCAGATAGCTTTACCAACCCTATGACTCTGTCTTCTTTACCCTCCTTTATAACCTCATACTTTACCTCTTCACCCCATACCTTAACCGCCTCACTTCTGCCACTTCCTACGCCGTAGAAAAGCAAAGTCAGAAGCATAATTCCTATAATCCAGCGAAAGATCCCTGCAAAAAATCTGATTATCTCGCGCAGAACAAAAGCTAGGCTATCTGCCATAAAGGTCAAGACTCCGCCTTTGCGAGCTCTAGTAGCTGAACTCTGCGGTTGAGGGCTCGGAGCACTACCCTGTCCTGCTTTAAAAGAACCCTCTGCAGTTGTTACATTATTCTCGGGCGGCCCCTGATTCACACTTTACCTTATAACAATTTAAACCTTTGGTACCACAACAGAACCGCTGTCTGCCGTGTCCACTACATTATACCCCATCTTCACCAGCTCTTCTCTTGCTGCGTCAGCTTCTTGATAATCCTTTCGCTGCCGGGCATCATCCCGCTTTGCAAGAAGCTCAAGCACCCTTTTTACCTCCTCAATATTGCCTTCATCTAACAGCCTCTCAAGAGGATTTATAGCAGTATCGAGCTTAAGACCCAACACATCGTAAACAATCGGAAAGATCTTAAGCTTATTCTTGGTAGAAATCTCCTGACTCTTAAGCACGTCCCAAATGATTGCTAAAACCTCAGGGGTATTTAGATCATTAGCGATTGCCCGTGCGGCTTTCTCGATATACGATTTAACTGGTCTAAAACGCTTGCTAGACATCAAAGCCTCAGAGGTAGACTCTTTACGTCTTCCTCTAATGTACGGCAGATACATCTGCTTGAAATATCTCTCAAGCTTCTTAAAACTCATAATGCTTACACCGCGCTTTTTGAGAAACTCCTTAACGGCGGCAGCTCTTGCAACGTTGTAGTACCACTGCATTTTATCAAAGGCCTGTTTTGCAGCATCCAACGCCTTCTTACTAAAATCTAGCTTAGCTCTGTACTTTGCGGTTAGATAAAAATACCTCAAATGCATCGGAGAGTATCCCATCTTTTTAACGTCTGTTAAGGTGTAAAAATTCCCTAGGCTTTTACTCATCTTACCCCCATCTACTGTCAAGAACTCATTGTGCATCCAAAACACTGAAAAAGGCTTACCAGTAGCTGCTTCGCTCTGGGCAATCTCATTAGTATGGTGTACAGGGATATGATCTACGCCACCAGTATGAATATCTAAAGTTTCGCCTAAATACTTCATACTCATAGCAGAGCACTCTATGTGCCATCCTGGAAATCCTCTACCCCATGGGCTATCCCACTGCATAAGATGATTCGGCTGATCAAGTTGCCAAAGCCTAAAATCAGCAGGATGTCTTTTTTCTGGGTCAACATTTACCTCTGCCCGCGCTCCTACAATCTTTTCATCTAAAGCTTGGGGATAAAGCTTGGTATAGTCTTTAAATTTCGATACGTCAAAGTATACTGCCTTCTTGGTAACATAAGCATAACCCTTATCAATCAGGGTTTTAATGATCTTTATCATGTCTTCAACATGCATGCTTGCACGCGGCATGTAGGTTGGGCGTTTTAAATTCAACTCTTTTATATCTCGTAAAAAGGCTGAGGTATAGTATCTGATTACATCCTCTACTGTTAACTTCTTCCCAGAGGTCTTCTGTCTTCGCCGCAGGCCCTTTAGAATCTTATCTTCGCCAAGATCATCGTCACTCGTAAGATGGCCTACATCTGTAATATTCATCACCTGGATCACCTTATAGCCTAAAAACTCAAGCGCTCTTCGCAAGGTATCTGCGAACACAAAAGCCCTAAAGTTCCCTATATGGGCAAAGTCATAAACAGTTGGTCCACAGTTGTATATTCTTACAGTACCTCCAGGTTTTATGTGAAACTTTTGAAGCTTTCTACCTAAGGTATTGTAAAACTCTGGTACTATCATCTTCTAATTCTAACAAATTATTAAGCTAAAAGACCCAGGCCGATTATGGCAGCTAAGGTCTATAAGGACACTTTCTAGACTACGAACATAGGGAAGCGGCAAGTTTTAAGGGGTGGAATAGATAAGTCTCCTCGCCACCCCCAAGCTCAATCTTAACGTGTTTTTGCTCTTCTCCATCTTTAAGATCGATCACTACGGCGTCTTGATCTTTAACCTTGTGCCAACCGAGATACTCTGTAAACCTTACAGTCTTGGTAGCGCTTGTATCTAGCTTGTAATTTACTATCTTTAGGACCAAAAGCCCATTTTGTTTAGTAAATAACAGATAAAACGTCTTGGTGGAGCCGTACTCAGCCGGATTAATTAAGAAATCTTGCATAATATAAGAGGAGATATAGTGCCAGAAGACTACAGCTGATCCTCCAAGCCGCGCACGCTTGAAGTAAAAATGGTTTGGCTCATCAGTTTTGTTTTCAATTACATACACGTAACTTCCGGAGACTCTAAATTTCGAGATTATGTTATCTGTAGTATATACCGTAGTTGTGGATCCGCCTTGCGTTTTTACAATTGCTTTATTATCACTACTTACGCTATAAGTAGCTGAACCTACAGCCTGGCTCTGTTTATTAGAAAGACCAGTAATAAAACCAGCGTCGTACTCTGCCTCTCCTTCAGAAGAAGTAGAAGTTGGAGTTACAGTTGGAGTCGGACTAGGCGTCACTGTAGGGGTAGAAGTAGGCGTTTCAGTAGTTGTCTGCGTCACACTCGGAGTCTGGGTAGCTGAAGCTGTAGGCTCAGTCGAAACTTCTTCCTTTTGCGACGACTCTACCTTCTGCTCTTTTAAAGGACGAGTAGGCTTACTCGCCTGTTCACCTCCTAAATTAACAATCAGATAGTAGCTACCTGCCGCTACCAAAAGGCCTACAATTACCGCAATAATCACCCCTTTATATCTGCCCATGTTATATTTTAGCATAAGAGAAAATAGGTGGGGAGGTCTGGGGGCTTTAAGCAAAAATCTAAGAATCAATTTTGCTTGAAACCCCTAAATGTCATTCCTCCGGCCGTTTTAAATCTTCCTGTTGGCAGGTATCTTCTCTACAGCTAAAAAGAAGCAATCTTTTTAGGGCGCGGGCAAATGTCCAGTCATCAACAAAAGCTACCCTGCTATAATCTAATGTGAAGCAAATTACCAAATTTCTAGCGCTTTTGTATCTGTTCCTTGTTCCAACAGATCCTGATGTAATAATCCGACCGTATTACCTCCACGGCATTCACATTAATTATCTTGACACAAGGATAAGGTTTAAAACTATAGTAGCAATACTTCTTATAACAGCTGCCCTCTACGAGACCTTAGAGCATGTGATAACTTCACTTAAAACTGACTCTACCAAGGCTTCTGCAACCAAGAACCTGCGTATAATCACCCGGCATCCTCAACTTCTAGTGCCCTTACGCTTTATAATCCTAGCAATATCTGCTGCCACAATAGGCCTCTACTGCCTAAGAGACAACCTGGTTTTTATCAAAGCCCTAGATCTATTAGGCTTTTTCGTCGGACTACCATTAACATTTATTCTGCTGTCAAATAATCCAAAAGCCATCTACGCAATACTTTTCTCTAGCTTTGTCCAAGCTTTTCTCTCCATTCTTCAACTTTTTTTCAAAACCGCATACTCACATTCTTTCCTGTTTGATATCGCTGTTAAGCTTGGACAATCACCAGCGCTACATGTTAAAGTTTTAGCCTCAGAGTTTTTAAGCCGAGCATACGGAACAACAGCCCATCCTAACATCCTCGGTTTTGCAATGACCGTGTATCTGGCTTTCCTGGTATCCAACTGCCCAAAAAAGCGCAACTCTCTTCTCTGCCTCTTGGCCCTCTCTAGCGTGCTACTTACCCTTATACTCACCCTATCAAAGACAGCCATTTTGGCAGCCGTACTACTTTTTATCTACACCGTCTTACAAAAAAGGCTAAAGAAAATCCTGCTTGTTTCTGCTTTACTTTTCGGCGCTGTTTTTCCTTGGCTTAGCGTAAAATTTTTCAGATCTGAAAATCTACCATACTTTATTAGCTTAAGAGTAGCAAGTTACAAGCTAGTGATAGACAAACTTAAGGTGTTTGGGCACGGATTCTTATCGTTTTTTAGGACGTACACCGCCGAGCCTCCTCACAACATTTTCTTATTGGTACTCTATGAGCTAGGACTGCCAGGACTCGTGCTACTGGCTATTTACACTCTGCTCCTACCCAAGCAAAAACATGGCCTTGATATGCTTGCACTCGTATTTTTAGTTGCAATGACATTTGATCACTACTTATACTACTAACATGACACCCGAGAGATTAAAGAGGCTAAAGACCGTAGCAGAAAACAGGCTATACAACATCGCAGTTGTACTAGAAGACATCCAAGACCCTCACAACGCTGCAGCAGCCTTTAGAAACCTAGACGCCTTTGGAATTCAGTATGCATACCTGGTTTTTGAGAAAAAACCAAAGTTTAATCCTAAACAGATAGGCAAAACCACCTCAGCTTCAAGTTATAAATGGCTGACATTTAAAAGCTTCAGCAGCACCCAAGAAGCCCTAAGACACTTACGTGGACAGAATTTCAAAAACATTGGCACCGTCATCGCTAATAATGCCACTTCACTGTTTGAATTCTCACCGAATCCTGATCAGAAACTCGCCTTTTGGTTTGGTAATGAAACCTATGGCCTTAGCCAAACAGCTATAGAAAACATGGATATGCTTATCACAATCCCTATGTTTGGAATGGTGCAAAGCCTGAATCTCTCAGTGAGCGTAGGAATAGTTCTTTATCATATAAATCTTAAGCTAAGAGAAAACCTTAGACCAGACAAACAAAGTGCTGAAAAACAGCTGAAAGAATGGTTAGAAAGGCATAGAAAGTCCCAGCAGTAGGATAGTTCAACTAACCAAAGGAGGCCACTAAGATGTTTTTATCTGGCCAGGACTCTACAAAACCAACGTAGATATCTTCCCAGTTTGAACCCCCTTAATCACTCTTCTCTTCCGGGGCTATAACAACTCTTCGATCTCTGCCTTCCCCCTCGCTAAAGCTCGTCACACCTTTGACTTTAGAAACCATTAGGTGGACAAAGCGTCTGAATCTGGCAGCCATAGGTCTTAATTTTACAGGCTCCTTAAGAAGCTTAACCTCATCAATAGCCTGCTCTACTCTAACTGATAGGCGATCAAACTTGTTTTTGTAGTAATCTCCTACGTCTAAATTGATCTTGACATTTAGATCTTTAAACTTACGATTGGCGTAGGTCTGCAAAATTGTACGTAAAGCCTTTAGGTTCTTAGCGCGATAACCAATAACCAACGCCTTGTCATCATCACAAGGTGCAGAGATATCTACATAGAACACCCCGTCTTCGTCACCAGGTGTAACTTCGACTTTAAGATCCGCAGGAGAGCACAACTTTGCAAACAATTCCTTGGCAAACTTCTCTAGTGGCCGTTGTATATCCTTAACTTCCATGGTTGGATTATAGCAAAAATTAAAGTCTGTCAACTTTGAATTTTGGAAGCGTAGCATTGCGGTAATTATCAATCCTGTAGTTGCCGGCCTTTGCACTCCAGCTTGCTCCAGAGGTAGGGGCACAACTTTTAAGCAGCACTGAGGGATCAGCCTGTTTAAGCTCCATTTTGATTCTGCTGCCTTCATCTTTTACTTTCAAGACAAAGATCACAGGGCGCCAGTTGTAATAAGAATAATTAACGGCAGAATCTATCAACAACCTTACAATAGGAGCATTAGGGCCTAAATCTTTCGAGGCCACATCCGTTGGCAATTCAGCAGCCATCTGTTTGTAGTTCTGACTGCCCCTTGGATCTAAAAATGACAACACCTTAAGTGAAACTCCTCCTGTAACTGGAGCTTTGCACGAATTTACCGGCTCTAGCTTAAGAGAAGCCTGCTGCACATAGTAATAAGGAAGTCTTGCCATTATATCCGCATACCCTATACTCGCCCCACACATAATATCTCGGGTCTCTTTAATGCGCTCCACAGGAACACGCGATCTATACTGGGGTTGATTAAACTTACCGTAAAACACCTTATTCATAAACTCGTCAGGTGTGCCATGCTCTGGAACCAAACGCCCCATTACATATGCAAGCTCAACTACACTTAGCTTAGAGCTAAATACTAAATTCCCTGGAAGATTGTACATTGCATTATTCGTTCCAGAAAAAGAAGTATTAAAAGCGGTATCGTATGAATCAGCAGAAACCGGAATATCCGGTGTGCCTAGTCTGGCATAGCCTATCTGAGCCCTACATACTATCTTGTTCCCCCACTTGTCAGAGACATCCACGACCTTTAACTTTTTCCAATCAATAACCTTAGCAGACCCTTCACAAGTACACTTAACTGGAACATAGGTATAATCGTAATTTTTCTTAGCCACGAGTCCCAAGGGTTTGTCCTTTTTTACCAGTTTCTTAAGCTTAGCAAAGATCTTAAAAACCACCCCAGCATCTTCTGGTTTATTGTAGGTCTGATCTGAAATATCGAAGCCTAAAGAAACGAGCAGATATCTTACTATCTTTTCATCATCCGACTTACCACTCCATGCGGTCTCAAACTTTTCAGCCCCATGTCCAGGAAGCCTATAGACCATGGCTCCTCCTATGCTAGATTTAGCCACAGCCAAAGGCAGGTTGTATGCATTAGCTAACTTCTTAGCTAGAGCCTCATCTGGAGCTGTAAGCACAATTCCAGGAGCTTGCCCTACCCCGCAACGGCTCTTCTGAGCCGCAGTAGCTGTATTTACATAAAGCGGCATTTCGAACTCAGGAACAGTAGGGATAATCCCCTTACTCTCAGGGAAAATGCTATCGTCTCCAGGAACCCTCCGGACGGCTAAATTTTTGTTGTTTATTGCGCCCAAGCTGGTATTTTTAGCAGGAGTTAAACCCCTGGCGTACTCCTCTCCTCTCTCTTCGATTCCTTTGCGCTCTTTCTCTAAAATCTCTGAAGTACTAGACACAGCGCTTGACCCCACCTCAGGATCTTGCCTTATAGCAGCACGCTTTCCCGTAACAGGATTCTCCAAAATAGGTTGAGTGGTTTTTGCGCCGCCTGCAGTAAGGGGCATCATTACGCTCCCTCCCACATATTCGGCCTTAACTACATACCACTGGGGGTATTTGCTCTTCTCACATCTAGGCACTGGATAGACCTTTTTCTTACCCCCTCCTAAATCAACTGTAGTGTAGCTTTCCTGCTGAGAGGTCACTGTCTGAGGTTCAGGGTAAGCAACCCCTTTGTTATATGCTGTGACTCCCGAGGTGCCCGCCACAACCGCCTTAACTTCGCCTTTTCCTTTTGTAGTTCTGTGGGAAACTTCTGTCCTTGTGAGCTTTTCTTTTTCCGAAAAGATAACCCCCAAATGAAGTGGCAATCTCTCTGCCAGAGGATAGACCTTTGCTAGAACAAAGTGTCGTGTAGGACCATAAGCTAGGATTAGCAAAAATAAAGTCAAGATAACCCCCAGGCCCCTTAAAAGCAGCCGTTTAGCTGCCCTTCTTACCAGCATAAAAGATTATAAGGCATTAATAAGACGCTGTAAACGAGATTTCTTGCGGTTTGCCTTGTTTTTATGGATTATATTTCGCTTGGCCGCTTTATCTAGAAGCTTTGTTAAGAAACTGAACACCTGCTCTGCCTTTTCTTTACTACCTTCATTGATAATAGCCATAAGTTTCTTGGTCCATCTTTTGATCCTTTGCCTTACTGCACGGTTTCGAATATATCTTCGCCTGTTTTGTCTTAAAGCCTTTTTTGCACTTCTTGTATTCGGCATGCCATAAATCTACTTACTTTAGATGGTCTGAAGCTATTTTAACATATTTATGTAGTACGTGCAGTTTTAGGGAGATGAGACCGAAATCGTAAAGAGTCAATTTCGGCCTCATCTCCCTAAAACCGACCTATCCCTTCCGTTCTAAATCATTCTGCCGGCAGGCGATCTTCAGCTACCGTGAAGAACGGCCTATTGGAGGCGTGGGGCAAAATGTGGGATTCCCACATTTTGCCCCACGCCCTGAACTTAGAAAGAAAAGACCCCCTAAATAATGCAAACCATGAAGGGGGCTCAAGGCTTATCGGAAGTAATACTGAAATTCCCTCTTACGCTGCCAGACTTCCCTTATTCACCTAAGGAATCTAGGAGGTATCTGTCTGTAGGGAATAACTCCTGGTAACATAACCAAACCCTCACGCTCTTCAAGGATTTTCTGCGCCACCAACTTTTCCAAAAAACGGGGGATATGGTCCCCAGAAGAGGCCATAGCTATAGCCAATGCTTTCCGATCCTCTTTAGAAAGGAGATCCCGGAATGTCGGATACCTTCCTCCGCCCCACCAAACTGGAATAGAGCAAAGGGGAGCTAAAAGGCCAAGGAACAGGAAAAGTCCGTATGCCCTTAAGGTAGAGGGGTCCATTGGATCACCTACTTGTCGGTAAGCCAATTTACATCCCTCCCCCCATCGTAGGGTCGTATCACACTCCTTTCTAACTTCTCTTCCTCTAATCAAGGGGTCCCCCATAAAGCCAATCATGTCATTAAAAATTTCCCAAAGCCCATCGAGAGAATACTCCCGAACCTCTTCCACCATCTCAGGAGTAACATATGCTAAAGGGGCTATTTTTCGAGGATCCCGTCCCGACAATATCACTAGAGCAGGCCCCCTTATCTTTGCAAGATCAACATAAACCTTGACTACTCGGAAGGCATCAGCAAAAGTCGTACTATTATCCTTCATCAGGCTCCTTAGAATCCTACGGCGCCCACCCTCAAAATAAAATAAACTCGAAAGATTCTGGAGCAACCCGCGTAACTTATCATGGGGAAGGGTACGAATTTTAGCAGCTACTATATCAATCCAGGGGCCCCTCATCCCGTGAGCATATAAAAAATATACTCTCAAGGACCGAGCAATATCCTCCCGTAATTCTTCGGTAAACTCACGCACTGATAAGATTCTATCCCACCACTCGGGTAAAGCTACGTTTGGAAACCCTATGTAAGAAAAACCCGGAGATAACGCTGAAACCAATAAAGCAGCAGCTTCCTCTTTTTCGGTCTGGGGATTTGCTCCCGCACTCCGTAACCACACAGCATAAGGGGAACCTCCAGAATCAATCCCAAAAAGCCGAAGTAATTGGTACGCAAATTCAGGATCGTATCCCCGAGCTGTCGGAGGCAAAATACCGTGCACCTTATCCCCCATCTCTCTGACCAAAAACGAGTAGAGGGCAACGGGTAACAAAGGGACCTTTCTCTCCCGCAAGGCTCTTGCAGCTGCTTTTGTCGTAAGATGATAGTACCACAAGGGTTGTGGGGAAAACATTTCTCCTCGCATCCCTTCCCCTCTATCCCCAAAAATCGCCGCTGGATCATCCGTGACCCAAAAATATTTCATATACTCCTGGAGCTCCCCCATAGCTAGCTCTCTTATATAGGGAGGGAGAACCCCACCCACATTGTTATCAACCCATCGTGGAACTAAAAGTTCCCTAACAAAAGCTTCTATCTGCTCATCTGAGGGAGTTGTTGTCCCAAAAAATCTTTCACGCATCAACAGAGCTGTCCTACTAATACTGGCAAACATCTCCCTCACCAAAACAGGCCCCTCTTTAAGAATTAACTCTGGGGTAAGTCCAAATTCTCTTATAAAAAAATCTATATCTGGGTTGATCTCGAGTTCCCTAGGAGGTGCCGCTGTCGATTTGAGGCCTTGCATAATATATCTTCCAGTACTAAATTATAGGGTATTATACCCCAATTTTCTCCATACAGCCACAATTAAATCCCCAATAAATGCCAAAGCCTGGTATGGTAAACGAATTATCAAGTGGTGTAGAGCAAAAACTACGGGGAGAGGTCAGCATTCTAAGCCACTTCTGGTCCGGACGTAAAAATTGTTTACGATTTTTGCGCCCGCTCCAAATACTCCCTCGCCAGCTCTATCAGCTTCTCTTTCTCATTAAGCTCAGGATTATCGAGTACTCGCTCTAGTAAATATCTCAAAATCTCACCTATAATAGGCCCTGGTTTTAAATTAAACTCACGCATAAGATCATGTCCATTGACTTTAAGGTCAGTAACTTTAAAAGCATTATCCTCCTCTAACACTTTACGAATATGTTCTCTAAACATCTTAAGCTCCTTTGGCTCCCACTCTGATTCTGGATTTACCTTAGCGTCTGCTATGCGTAAAGCGAAGAGGTCTTCGATGTTGTCTTGCCCTACACGTCTTATAAACCTCCTAACTGCAGAATCTGTCCAGGTTCCCGGCAAATAGTAAAACATATGTTCTTTTACCAATGTTACTACCTTTTTGATCACGCTTTTAGGAAACTTCAAACGCCTTAAAATCTCCTCTGTCATCTTAGCTCCTTTAATGTCATGGCCATAGAAGTGACCATCTTCACGCGCTGTCTGCGGTTTTGCAATATCGTGAAAAAGAGCTGCAAGCCTAACTACCCCCGGTGGAGCGGCATCTACCACTTTCAACGTATGAGTATAAACGTCATGGATGTGCCCTAATGGCTGCTCTACTCCTACTGTAGATACTAGCTCAGGAATAAAAATCTTAAGAGCACCTATTTTTAGTAAACAGTCAATGCCCAATGAAGGTCTTCTTGCATGGTTTAAAAGCTTAATAAACTCTTGCGTGAAACGCTCTACAGCTATAAATCTTAACTTCTCTACATGACGTTTCATAGCCTCGAATGTAGCCCTCTCAATTTCAAACTCTAAAGTGGCTCTAAATCGGCATGCCCTGATAATCCTTAAAGGATCTTCGCTAAAGCGCTCGTTCGGATCACCAACCGCCCTTATGACTTTTCTTTTCAGATCAGAAAGGCCTGAATAATCATCTATTAGCTCAACCTCGTATTCGTACAAGGTGTCACCCACTTTATAAGTGCCAAAATCAAGATTGTCTAACCGAGCAGCCATAGCGTTTATAGTAAAATCACGACGGGACAAGTCAGCGTGAATATCTTTTACAAACTCAACTTTAGACGGATGCCTATAATCCTCATACTCTCGCTCAACCCGAAAGGTTGTAACCTCTACCTCATGATGTGTTTTGTGTTTTTTGCAAAGGTAAGGCACAACTACTGTACCAAAGGCAGCCCCTACATGCTTGGCATTCTTAAAAATTTCTGACATCTGCTCAACAGTAGCATCAGTTGCGATATCATAGTCTAAAGGGAGCCTTCCCAGTAAGATATCCCGCAGCGAACCGCCTACAAGATAGGCCTGAAATCCAGGAGCTGCTAACTTTGAAGCAACATCAACTACGTATCCTGGGATCTTGATACTAAGCTTCTCCATAACAGCGACGCTAAGTTAAAGATAAATACTACGAGTGTAAACATTAAAACATATAATCCGGGCAATGAGAATACAATCCTAGAGTATCTACTGCTCCCTATCTTATACAACGTCTTTTTCATAAACGACCCCTCCACCTTGCGGGAAAGCGGAACAATATCTTCCAGCTGCCTTAGCTGGTCAGGGACAGAGACTTCAGAATCATCTATATGAAATCGGTACTCTTTGCACATGCTATCCACAGAACCTACGTCAAAAGTTTTACACACCACGCTCTGAATCTGTTGAGGACTTGAGCCCACATAATACATAAAATGGTCAAGATCTGGGCCTATTAGCTCACTGCCCTTTCTACTCCAGGTTGGATCAACCTGCAACCAACCTGAACCTGTCCACACCTCTACCCACTGGTGCCCTGCTTCTTTAAATTTAGGAGATGTAAGCAAGCCTACAGTATTGCCAAAAGCGGCCCTCGCCGGAATCCCCTGAGCTCTTAAAATAGCTATAAGAAGATCTGAATACTCCATGCATACCCCTGTTTTTTCGTGAAGCGCTCTGAGGGCTCCTTTCCGCCGTAGCATATCAATGGAGATAGACTCATCATACTGCAGTGTGTCTATCACAAAATCGATATCTGCTATAAGAGTATCATAAAGATTATCCCGCTTAAGGCGAAGGGCTATCTTTTTTATCTCTGGATGATCACTCTGCCAAAACTGTGTAGAAGCAAGATAGATCTGATCAGGGGGTTTAAGCTGTGAGAGTTTAATCTTTTTAAGCTTATTAACGCTGAATTCTTTTGGGACTAAAAACCCAAACCCTGACAGATGAATGATAAGACTTGAAGAGGCTGGGATCTTAAAGATTCCGATTGTGTTGCCATCTTTATCGTGAGTTATCTCCCAAGGAGTTGGTTCTATCTTATCGTAAAGCACTCTCTGACCGTATCTTACAGAAGAGTTCGGTAAAAACACCTGAACTTCGTTGTTCACATACTGCCTTAAAA
>WFZK01000042.1 GCA_015489595.1 Candidatus Dojkabacteria bacterium
CACCGGGGGTGTAAGGATTTGCCCCTTACCTTTAAAAGGTGTGAGCAGGGCGAGCTGGCAACTCGTAAAACTGCCGCAACGGTAAAAATGCCGTTGATAAGTTCTTCAGCAAGGTTGCTGGCGCAATCAACTCTGCAATCGCTGCTCTTCGCAGCGCTTTTGCAGGGCCTGCCTACAACCTTGCTGTGGCGTAACTAACTACGCCACCCACAAGCAGCCTCTTGCGCCCAGCCAACGCTGCTTGTGGAGACACAGAGTCTGGGCTGCGGTGTCGTGGTGTGCCATAGGCCGCGGCACTTAAGATACTACTATGGCACTCTGCAGTGATTTTGCCCGTTTTTACGCTGCAGAGAAACTAAAAACGGGCTAACCCTGTAGAGCACACCTTTTTAGGGTAAGGGCACAGGGGTTCGATTCCCCTCACCTCCAGGAGGAATATGGACAAAGATATAGTTGAACAGTTTCTAGAGAAGCTTATTCAGACTCTTAGCAGGAATTCTTCGCAGATGGAGAATCTCGAAGAGAAGCTCGATAGGGTGATTTCTTTACTGGAAGATCTTTTAGAAGAGCTAAAAGATCAAAGTAGAAACATAAGAGACATAGAATCTATCGTTAGAAGAATCAGAAAGTAATATGGTATAATCATCTGCTATGCAGACTCTATTTGCAGTCTTGGTTGCTTTTGTGATCGCAATCTTTATTTATAATCTTCTCGTAAAAGTGGTAGGGGCCATTGTTCGGCTTATTATCTTTGCTGCCGTTTTTATTGCAGTTTATTACTTTGTAAGCCAGAATTGGTACGAGGGACTAGAGTGGTTTGCAAATCAGGTAAATAAGTATCTTAAGTAGCGTTGATTTTTAACTAGGAAAGGCTGTAATTTTCCACACCCTAAAGTAGGTTGTTTTAGCTGTGGTAGTGAAGGATTACTCGACTACAGGAAGATTTAAACGGCCAGGAGAATGACAATGTAGGATGTGGGGGCAAAAATCGGAAAAGTCGATTTTTGCCCCCACACCAGTTGCCTCACAGCCCTCGGGTTTGATGTATAATCTATTAAGCTAAGCTCTTAGGTAGTAAGATATGTTGGGAGTTTTACTGGTGCTCTTTGTGATAATTTTCCTTCTAGGGGTAAGAATCGTTAAGCAGAATCATCTAGGGATTGTTGAGACCTTCGGAAGGTTTTCAAGGGTAGCTAGACCTGGCCTGACCTTCATATTCCCTATCTTTCAATCTATGCCTGTTCAGCTGCCCTTAGCTATTCAGAACTTCCTGTTCGATCTCGAGGCCGTGACTAAAGATAAGGTACTTGTAAGGCTTAAAGCTAATCTTATCTATTCTATTGATCCGCAAAACATCACAGTTTACTACTACAATTTAACCAATCCGCGGGCTACGTTGGGGTCGTTCGTGGAAAATTATGTAAGAAGCTTTGTAGCTACGCAGACCCATGAGGAGCTTTTGGAGAAAAGAGAAGAGATAGCAGAGTATTTGATCAATCATTTAGAAGAGAAGATGCTAAGCTGGGGAATAAAGATTCACGGCTTTCAGATTACAGATATTGTATTTCCCAAAGAGATTACCGAGGCGATGAGTAAAGTCGTTGCTTCGCAAAGATTAAAAGAAGCAGCAGTAAACGAAGCTGAGGCGAAGAGGATAAGATTGGTAAAGCAAGCGGAGGCAGAAAAAGAGGCGGCTATTTTAAGGGGTCAAGGTATAGCAGGAGAAAGACAGGCTATTGTAGACGGTCTTAAGCGTTCTATTGAAGATATGGCTGAGATTCCGGGGGTGGATACAAAGAAGGTTATGGATTTTGTTATGCTTTCCCAGTATTTTGATACCTTAAAAGAGATTGGACAGAATGAGTCTACGAAGGTTTTGTTTTTAAACACCCCGAGCCGAAACCTGGATGAATTTATAGAGGCCTTTACCTCTTCACTTGAGGCCTCCGGGAAGGAAGTTGTAAATACCGTTGCTTCGCGCTTGGAGAAGGCAAAGCAGTAGATTGAATATTTGGTAAGAAAAGGCGAGCCCCGTAGTAGAGATTTATGGTTGTATTTTACGTGTTTGAGTTCATGTAGGAAGGGGGTTCATATAATCCTTGAGTTCAGGGCCTATGTTTTCTTAGGGTGTGGGGGCAAAATCGGTTTTTCCGATTTTGCCCCACGCTCTAAAGTAGATTGCTTTTCCCGAGGCGGCGGGGTTGCTTGCTAACGAGATGATTTAAAACGGCCAGAAGAATGGCAATTTACGGGGCTCACGCAAAAATCGGTCTTTGGCGATTTTTGCGTGAGCCCGGCTTGACATTAGAATCTCCTTTGCATATAATTTTCTTAGCATTCAAACGCGGTGACTGCTAACTAGCTTAGATAAAATATTAAGATTTAGTCTATGGCAAAGAAGATCGTATACGACGATAAAGCTAGAAAGAAGCTCCTTGAAGGTTTAAATGCCTTAGCAAGGGCAGTAATAGTTACCCTAGGTCCAAGAGGTCGTCATGTAACAATTGCTGAAAGTTTTGGACCTCAAAGAGTTACAAAGGATGGTGTCACTGTAGCCAAAGAGATCGAGCTTGAGGATCCAGTAGCCAATGTAGGAGCACAGATGATTAAAGAGGCAGCTACAAAGACTAACGATACAGCTGGTGATGGGACTACAACAGCTACATTGTTTGCTCAGGTGATAGCTAATGAGGGTATCAGATATCTAATGACTGGAGTTAACCCAATGGAGCTTAAGAAGGGTATTGATAAGGGTGTTGAGGCAGTAGTTGACTGGCTTAAGAAGAACGCTAAAAAGATCAATACTAAAGAAGAGATCGCTCAGGTTGCTACGATTTCAGCCAATAATGATCGTGAGCTTGGAGAGCTAATCGCCGAAGTTATGCACAAAGTCGGCAAGGACGGCGTTATCACGGTTGAAGAAGGTCAGAGCTTCCAGACAGAGGTCGAATATGTTGAAGGTATGCAGTTTGATAAGGGTTACGTAAGTCCGTACTTTATCACAGATCCAGATAAGCTTGAGGCTGTGCTTGAGGATGCTTATATCTTTGTAACGGATAAGAAGCTCTCTAGCGTGCAAGATATTACTCCAGTCTTAGAGAAGGTCGTTCAGGCTGGTAATAAGCCGCTATTGATTATCGCTGATGATATTGAGGGCCAGGCTTTGGCTACCTTAGTGCTTAATAAGTTAAGAGGAGTGCTGAAAGTTGCGGCTGTTAAGGCTCCTGGCTTTGGCGATCGCAGAAAGGAGATGCTTAAGGATATAGCTATATTAACAGGGGCTACCTTTATCTCAGAGGAGCTTGGAAGAACACTTGATTCTGTTGAGATCTCTGACTTTGGTAAGGCAAGAAAGGTCATCGTCGGCAAAGCAACCACTACAATCGTAGACGGCGCTGGAGACGAGAAAGAGATTCAAAAGAGGATTGCGGAGATTAAGGCTGCGATTGAAAAGACCGATTCAGAGTATGACAAAGAGAAGCTCCAGGAGAGATTAGCCAAGCTAACCGGTGGAGTCGCAGTAATTAAAGTAGGTGCTCCAAGTGAGGTTGAGCTTAAGGAGAAGAAGTACAGGATTGAGGATGCCCTAAACGCTACGAGAGCTGCAATTGAGGAAGGAATTGTTGCAGGTGGTGGAGTTGCGTTCTATGATGCCCGTGAGGCTCTAAAGAAAGTGAAGGTTGAGAACGATGAGCAAGAGATTGGGTTAAAGATACTAGACATCGCTTTAAGAGCTCCTGTAAGACAGATCGCGGCCAACGCCGGTAAGGAGCCCGGAGTTATTGAGGCTAATGTGGGTAACGGTAAGGGTTACGATGCAAAGAATGACAAATTTGTTGACATGGTAGAGGCTGGAATTATTGATCCTGTAAAGGTTAGTAGGCTAGCTTTGACCTACGGAGCTTCGGTTGCCGGAATGATCTTGACAACAGAGGCTGTGATTGTGGAGAAGAAGGAGAAAGAGTCAAAGAGCGGATCTGAGGTAGAGGAGATGGTGTAATAGAGAGAGTTACAGTTACGGAGGGGAGGGCTTAGGAGACGCTCTCCCCTCCTGGGTATTTTAAGAAGGCTAGGATTGGTGTTCCAATAACCATTTATATATAGGCACCACTTTTATAACTTTCTCACTCACTTCTAGTTCCTCTTCTTGTTCTAGGGTAACTATTAAGCCTGTGGAAAGGTCAAATTCGGTTAGGGCCGCGAGCATTCCGTCTAGTTCTCTTTTTCGGTTGTCATTGGATAATTCAGCAGTAACCTGGATTACTTCTAAAATTCGAGTCCCTTCACGGGTAACAAAGTCACATTCTACTCCGTTTGATCTAAAGTAGTAAATCTCTTTTGCTTGCCTTCGTAGGTTAAGAAATACGAGGTTCTCTAAAGCTCTACCGAGGTTGTTGCTAAAGTTAAATCCTGCAATCTGAGAGAGTCCGGTGTCGATTGTATACAATTTTTTGGCAGAAAGACTTTGGGTTTTGACAGAATATGCAAAACGAGGGACAAGGAAAGCAAGGTAGGCGTCTTGAAAATATTGAAAATACTTAGCAACGGTTACGTGACTTTTTACGCCTAGAAGGTGTTTTAATTTATTGAAACTAACTTCAGTGGCGAAATTTGATAGGACATATCTGCCGAGCTCTCGCAAAGCTGCGGTGTTCGTAATGTCAAAGCGAGTAGCGATGTCTCGATATAGGATGTTTTCGTAGAGTAGTTTAAGGATATCTCGATTTCTTGCGGCAAGAAATTCCGGTATGCCTCCGTTTTCAAGATATTCCAGGGTGAGTTTTATAAGGTTTATCTTTGTTGTTGTGTCCAAGCTGGAAGGGGATATGTTTGCCCCTTTAAAACTTAGAAATTCTTTAAACGAAAAAGGAAAAAGTTCGTATTGGAGATATCTTCCAGTCAGGTGCGTCCCAAGCTCCGGAGACAAGAGTTTAGCATTAGATCCAGTAATGTAGACTTTTTTGCCATAGTCATACAGCCTACGAATAAATCGTTCCCAGTCGGGTACGTTTTGAATTTCATCGAAGTAGAATGTATCTTGTTCCCCGAAGAGCTCAAGGAATGCTTCGTACAATGTTTGAAAATCTTTTACCGTGAACTCAAGTAGCCTTTCGTCGTCAAAGTTTAAGTAGTAATCACCACCTAGTTTTTCTTTTAGTTTGAGCATTAGGGTAGACTTCCCTACTCGCCGAAGGCCAGTAATTACGACTATTTGTCTACTTGTAGCGTAAGTAAGTTTCTCTTCTAAATCACGCTTTACATACCTTTTGGGAAGTTTTAAGTGGATCTTTTGATCTAGGATGATGTTTTTTAGAACTGTTTTGGTGAGCATATAGGATTGTAGTCAATTAACTTGTTACTGTCAATAACAAGTTATGGGATTCTCTTGTCACCGCTAGTAACAATGTCGTGCGGGTATGTGCTTCTGGTGTAGGTTGGTGTGCGTGACAAGATGTGGCATCTGTATGTCTTACGTCACGTTTACAAAAGGCCGTCTCTAAATTCTGGTTTGATTTGTCATAGGAAAGTTGACGTGTTATAATGCTGTCATGAAAGCTCGTCATATAGATACTTTGTCTAAAAGTGAATATTCTGTTCTTTTCCATCTTATCAACTACAATCGGTTAAGTGCGTTGGAATTATCTCGCATCTTAGGATATTCAAGGCAGAATGTGAGTGCGATACTTTCTAGACTAGTAAAGAAGGGATATGTTGTAAGGCTAAGGGTAGGGAAGCGGGTATTTTATGAGCCTAGCTCGTATGGTCGGGAGTATAAGCCGTATCCATACAAAAGGTTTTTGTTAGGGAAAAGAGCAGTAATTACAGGCGCCAGCAGAGGAATCGGAAAAGCGATCGCTTTAGAATTCGCAGAGAAAGGAGCAGATGTCGTCATAAATTACAGGCAGGTAAAACACGATCCATTGGCCCACGAGGTTGCGCAGGAAGCTAAAAAGTACGGAGTAAAGGTGGTTGTTTGCAGAGCTGATATTTCTACAGAAAATGGAGTCAAGAAGCTTTATCAGGCTACAATGGAAGGGCTTGGAGGAATTGATATTCTTGTAAACAACGCGGGAATAATCGAACCGCCAGCAGATTGGCTAAATTTAACCCGCCATGCTTGGCTTAAAACTATAGATACTAATTTGTACGGAGCTTTTCTAACCACCAGATATTTTGCAAAACCTATGCTTAAGCAGCGTTATGGGAAGATCTTATACATCGCATCTGTCTGGGGTACAGTAGGGTCAGCGAATGCTCCAGCGTATACTGCCTCTAAGTCTGGTATTTTAAATTTAACAAAAGCCATGGCAAAAGAATTGGCTCCTTACATTAACGTAAACGCCATCTCTCCAGGGAATATAGATACTGATCTGACTCGAGCAGCGGGGGAGGAATTCATCAGGGATGTTATAGAGCAGACTCCGTTTAAAAGATTAGGCACCCCTAAAGAGGTGGCTAAACTGGCAGCATTCCTTGTCTCTTCCCATGCGAGCTTTATTACTGGGGCAGAGGTGGTTATTGATGGGGGCTTTTCTCTGCGGTAAGCCCCGGCCTCATTTTGACAATTTATCCGCTTCCAAGCCATAATATACTAATGTTTCGCAAAAAACGGGCTTTTATAGCTTTGCTCGCGCTTGCCCTTTTGGTAGTCGGGTTTTATTTTGTTTACTTTGTGGCGAGTTTTTGGTTGTTCCGTCCCAAGGTGGTGGTTATCACGAATCTATCTGGCCACTCTGCCACTGTGGTCTGGGTCTCTAGAAAAAAGGAACCGGGTTTTGTGCTTTACTCTAAGTCACGGTTTGTAAAGGCCCTGCCGTATCCTTTTAATATGTGGTTGATGTCCGTTGCATATGATGATCGCGACCTAGCTTCTGCAGCGCTTAAAAGGGCTAAGAAAAATCCATTCTCTCGTCCTGTAAAGATAAAGATCAAACAAGCAGGTTCATATTATGTACATTCAGTAACTTTGCGTAATTTAGATCCTAATACCCGCTATTATTTTAAGCTAGGAAACGGATTTTTATGGTACTCCAGGGCAAGCAAGATTATGGTTGACCCATTTGAAAACAGCGACGGTTTTAGCTTAAAAACTCTAAAAGAGCTAGACAAGCTTCATAAACCAAACCCATCTTTTGGTTCTGTTCTAGACTTAGATAACAATCCTGTAAAAGACGCGGTGATCGTCTCGTATCTTACTAACACCTTGGATGAAAGTTCAGACACAAAGGCTCCTATTTCACTGTATCTCTCTTCTGCGGTGACAGACGAGGGGACATTTTACATAGATCTGGCTAACGCACGGTCGATTAAGTCAGGAGAGCCAGTGGTAGCAGGTGATGATAGCTCAGTGTATCAAGCAGTAGAGGTCTATACTAAAGACGGTCTTGCCGTAAGAAAAATAGTTGACCTAAAGCACAATGCACCTTTCCCTGATATTAG
>WFZK01000043.1 GCA_015489595.1 Candidatus Dojkabacteria bacterium
CGCAGACAAGAGCACAGATAAATCCTGAAGATTACGTACTAATGAAAATGACACAGGAGGAGCTTGAGCTTCTAAATAGATCTATTAAAGACTCTATCCGTAAACTATGGCAGCTGAAGATCTTCGATTAACAAACATTGGTCAATTCGGCACTGTGCCCATGCCACGGGTAAAAGATATTTGTGCTACTAAGCTTATTTATTACATCGACAGCCAAGCAGACAAATTGGCTAGATTTTGTAAACAACATGGGATAGTGGCAATACCAGACCCACAAGACCCTACTGTAATATACGAACTTAACCCCAAGAGTATGAAATTTACTAAACAAAAGATCTCAAAAGACCGTACAGTAGGAGAGAAAATATACGCCTTCGACCCCAAAGTGGCCAGAAAACTTGTTGACCATACAAACGTATTTGTCACAAATGGCCAGATAATTACTGGAGCCCTACACTACACAGACTACAATAAGATGCAGATCTCAATATACCTTTACGCAAAAATTACTGAGCTAGAACATATGCTAAGACAATTGCTTAAGCTATACAAGATAAGCACCGAAGATATTATTAAATTCTGGTGGGAGAAAGCAAAAGTCAGCGAGTTTTATAAAAGGCGCCTTGAAGAATTCAAACAAGACATCTTAGAAAAACACAGCCCCTTTTCTATAAGGGACCTATATCTAACAGATCTTATCGACTTAGTAAATCACTTTAAGATCTTAAAAATCAGCAGAACAGTACAAGAGCTTCGCAACAGGGTAATGCATGCTAAAGACTATGTGGAGTCACCCGAGAGATACTCAACCAAAACGCTTCTTAAGACCACATCTGACTTTTCGGAATTCTTCAATCAGGTTCAGGAACTTTTTGATACTAAAAGAAAAGTCTGGACTTTGCTTGAGCTTAAAACAAGAGGTGAGTAGAAATAACCCTGTCGAACTAGATAAAGCGAGCTAAGAGTACATATCTTAGTAGAGCAAAGTAGCTGCTAGCCAGAAACCAATAAGATTTCGATCAACCCCCATCCACTAACCAATGGATGCTTCTTAGCTTAAAATAACGCGAAAACAGATTAAAAATATCGACCAGACTGGATATATAAGCCCTATCCCTACCGCCTCAGAATATTTAGGATAAATCAAACGCAAAAGTATCCCTATCACATATCCTAAAAGCATCCAATAGGCACCAACAATCATTACAACGATCGCATCGCCGGTTTTGACCAAATAAACAACCTGATATGCTACAGATAGAATATACGGCATTATATGGTGGTGTTTTAAGTCATCCTCTAGGAAATCAAAGCGCAGCCATATGTAAAACATTCCTGCCCACATAAAAAAGATAAACCCCCCAATTATATATGTGAAGATATTGTCACCAAAGGCAGGTGCGAGCATCCCTAAAAACGCACTAATTAGGGAGAGAGCAAAACCTCCAAAACCCGACTTGCCCATGTGCTTAATCATTTTAGAGTCACTCAATATCAAAGCGAAAAGATATCTAAAAAGCAGTATCAGGTTAATAAAGATACCGACAATTCTAAAGGGCGTGCAAGAGAGTAGAGTAAGGTGCATAAAGAATTGTAGCAGAGTATATTACTTAGATTCCGCTCTTTGTCTAATAGGACAAAAGTTTATAGGTGAATCACGCGCAGAATTGGTATAATTAAAAGATGACTGACAAAATACTGCCTATTCCCCCTAGCAATGCATCTCTTCTAAAAAAGCATCTCGAACCCTACCGCTGTAAACTGAAGGACACAATCCAGATAGAGTACCCAACTTCTAAAGGCAGCTCGTGGCCGGTTTTGCCAGTTATATTCGCGACCTTAAGCCTTGCTCTGGATCTCAGAATCTTGGCATTTACCCTTAAACATAACTACCCTCAAATCGTCATAGCCGCAGTACTCTTAGGGACACTTATAGGAATAGCCTATACCTTTTATCTATATAAGCTTCGATCAAATACCCTTTTTTATAAGCTAAAATTCAACAGCGACGGTCTAGAAGTCTACAAAGGACCGCAAAAAGTCTCATCATACAAATGGGAAGATGTTGATAGTTTAATTATAGACCTCTCATCCACCAGAGCGTATGCTCTTAGATTCAAAGACAATAAAAGAGTCCTTCTTCCAGCTACCTGGAGCCCACAACTTAAAATTTTCCTATCCTGCCTGCTTTACCACCAACCAAGGCTGGCGGGACAAATAGAGGAGTACGTAAAAACAATTTATCCCAGCGCGCGCATTGAAGATTGAAAATCGGCCCTGGTTTCAGTAAATTGTTTTAAGGCGAGCACCTTAGCTACCACGGGTAAAGCAACCCACTTAATATGAAATTTCCACAACTTACTCCACGCCCCCCAAGATTGTAGCAAGTCATAGTAAAATACTGTATAATGTCAATAATAAATATCTAATTTTTTACAAATACCATCATGAAATACTATGTCGAGTCGTACGCAAACCCTGCATCCCCCAAGCAGCTGCAGCTTATCATGGGTCTGCTTTACAAAAACATGCTCGTAACCCTCGCACTTGCCGTTATCGCAGCTTATGGCTGGTACAAGCTCGACAAAAAGCTAGGAGGGAAAAATCCAATCTGGATGTTTATTCCGATCTTAAACACAATCGAGATCTTTAAGCTTGGAGACGTGAACCCATGGAATCTTTTGTGGATCTTCGTTCCCCTGATTGGTCCTTTCATTATCATCTATTACTCACTTAAGGCTTTACTTAACATTACCAGAAAGGCAGGCAAGTCCAGTTGGTACTTATTCTTACTACTTGTGCCAGTAGTTGGTTCACTGTACCCATTTATAATTATGCCTAGTGAGAACGAAAAAGGACGAGAGCAGGCGTAAAAGCCCGAATGCAGAAGGGAAGAGGGTTAAATCTCCATGTTGGGTGTTAGGACTCAGTAAATCGCGTTTGTTTATGGGGCCGAAGAGGTATGGTGAATAGAAGGGGCCTACTACCCAGGCATGCTCTTTATCTGTCATATTGAAAAATACCTTTTTGGCCCCTACCATCATTTTATGTATAATTCAACTATGTCTCAAAGGTCTTGGCGCAATTATATCGAACTATTTTGGGAGTTTTTCTGGGATGACTTCAAACTAAGATACAAAAAATCCTACCTAGGAGCTCTATGGGCAATAATTAACCCCCTTGCTCAATTCTTTGTACTTTATAATATCTGGAGCATCTGGAACATCAGACAGGCCGGTGCTCTTATTATCCTCTCGGGGATCATTCTGTTTAACGTATTCTCTGAAAGTTTTCACTACGGTATGCAAGCGCTTCTAAATAAAGCCCATATAATTCTTAAGATATATTTCCCTCGCGAGATAGTAGTCTATTCAGCAGCTGCGGTGGCTCTGATCAATCTGTTTTTCAACTTCTGGGTGGTGGTGGTTTTAGGAAAAGATCAACTCTCCTGGAATGTGATAATAGCATTTTTAATAAGTGCTGTGCTTATGTTTTTCTTTGGCGTAGCATTAGCATTATGGGTAAGTGTCAATTATGTACGCTTTAGGGATCTTCACCATATTGTAGAGCTAATCCTATACGTCTGGTTCTGGGTAACCCCCATACTGTACTCAATAGACCTTGTAAAGGAAAATGTTCTCTACGACATAATCAGACTTAATCCTTTGACCAATATTATTATCTTTATGACAAAGGCAATTCATCCAGGTGTTTTAGAGTGGGATCTGCTAGGCTATCCAGTTGGCCTTACAATAATCTTACTAATTTTAGGCAATCTTTACTTCCGCAAAGCTGTTAAAAAAATAGCTGAATATTATTAAGCATGAACAAACAGACAAGAATTATAGTAGACAATGTAACAAAATGTTTCGACCTACCAGCCTTAAAGTATGACAAACTAAGCGAATTTTTAGCAGCCCCCTGGAAATATCTAAAAAAGAGAAAATTCTGCCCAGTTCAAAATGTTAACTTTAAGGTCTACAATGGAGAGACGTTCGCTATCATTGGGCCAAACGGTGCAGGTAAATCTACACTTCTTAAACTAATAGCAGATATCTTAATCCCTGACAAAGGCAAAATCATAAAATATGGGCGACTAGTGCCATTCCTAGAACTAGGCGTAGGGTTCCATCCAGACATGACGGTAAGAGAGAATGTGTTTTTAAACGGTCTGATTCTTGGGATGACCAGGGACTTCATAAAACAAAACTTTAACAGAATCATAAGCTTCGCAGAGCTTTGGGATTTCGTAGACATACCCCTTAAAAACCTCTCCTCAGGGATGCAGGTAAGGCTCGCGTTTTCCATTGCTTTTTTAAGCGAAGCAGATATTTATCTACTCGATGAGGTATTAGCTGTAGGGGATATTAAGTTCC
>WFZK01000044.1 GCA_015489595.1 Candidatus Dojkabacteria bacterium
ATGGTACCTTGGGCTGCATTCATAAAACCAGTAAGAGGTGCAGCGATAGTACCGACGAGCTGGGCAAGTAATACATCTTTGCTTGGAAGATTCTTAAGCTCTGCTACTTGTTCCGCACTTAATACCTGTCCTTCGACAACTCCAAAGTAAAACTCGTAGGCCCTATATTCCTTCAAAGCCTCCTCATCCGCGCCTGCTAGTGAATACTCAAGTTTGGCTGTCTCTTCAAACACATCTAAGGCTTTAAGGGCAGAAACTATATCGTCTCCCCCTACAATTATTCCTAGCTGACCAGTAAGTTCAAATTGCTGGATATCTTCTCTGTCTTCGCTGGCTTTTTTAAATATCTTGTTCTTAATCACTGCAAACTTAGACCCAGTATCATGCATAGCCAAGCGAGCTGCGTTATATGCATTCGCTGGTGCTTTATTTAGCTTAATAATAACAAAATTGCCTGAGTCTATTGCTTGTTTATAAAACTCCATTAGTTGCTTTTTCTGCTCGCAAGTCTTAGGCATGACTAACTACCTAATTTTATTAAGCTATGGTTGGGGGAAAGTAAGGGATTTCCACAAGCCTCGGTTGGATTTTTAAGGATTTCCCCCAACTGTCTTCGGCTTGTTAAGAGATGTTAGCATAAGTAGGGAAAAGAGTCAAACTGGGGATTTACGCCAACATCGGAGAAAAATCGATTTTGGCGTAAATCCCCAAATTTTCCCGAGTTAACCACACCTCACCAAGAGGGGATTCTCCAAGACAAACAATAACCGAATCCGAATGGTCTCTAGAGTCTAGAGCTTAGATTTCTCACGCTTCCCCATTCTTCCCCTGCGAATCTCTCGGAGGATAATTTTTCAGTAGTAGAGTAGCTAACATCACAGCCATGGCTAAACCATTATTAGTTGCATGCGCTAAAACAGCATGTGAAAATCCTCTTTCGCGAACCAAATACCAGTAGTAAATACCAGCTAAAAACTGAGGCAAAGGTATAAACTCTTTATTGAACTTAATCCCTCCACTGACTTTATCCTTCTGCAAATTGTGGGCAAGTGCGAAAATTACACTTATAGGAACACCTACCTCCCAACGTTTCCCTTTTTTCCCTATAACTAAAGAAGGAAATAGTCTAAAGCTCGCTTCCTCGAAAAAAGGACCAACCACTACCATTGCAAGAATAGCCTTCCATCTCTCCTCTGTTAACAATCTTACTAAATCCTCAGGATCTTCTCGGTGCCCTCTTTGAATTCCTAATGCTCTCATGGTGAGTTCTGAAAGAATCTCTCCTATTATAAGCAACTGAGTCTCCATAAGCGTTCTTAAATACCTCTCAAAATATCTCTCACCTGCTTCTCTATGAGGAAACTCGGCTTCCTCTTGCTGAGATAGAGCCCCCTTATTACCGGAGGTTCCCACCCTCCTGTTCTCAACTGATGGCGCAGGACTATGGCTTAGATGAATCTTCTCTCTGCCAAAGCGACTGCCTATAGAATCATCGAAATTACTATCTTGCTTCCTCTGCAAAGAATGAACAGACCTCATCCACTCGGGGAATAAAAATAAACCTGCTAAAGAATAAAATAAAAAACGTCTACGACTTAAAGTGGCAGACGACAAATCTAATTCCCCTTCTTCTGCCTTCTCTGCCTTTTTCCAAGCTACTCGTACTCTTCTGCCTAAAGCCTCAAACAGGCCTCTCCTAGTATATGAGCGTGGCCCTCCATGCTGTGACATACTCCTACCTCTTATGCACAACCATATACATAACCTCTAAGTCCTCTGTTAGAGGAGCCTCAAGCGAAATTGTAAACTTGCCATCCTCCACCTTTACAGCCAAAGCCACAGGCTTACCTACCGGCGTTACCATTACTACATCGCTTGCCTTCACACTTGCCAACGTTACGGTCAGGCTGGTTTTGCCAGCCTCTATCTTAACCTTTCCAGCATCATCAGAAGCTACTACAACCGCATGGGTCGTAACTTCCTGGGCACTCACAGAATTTGCCTGGGCAGACTGAACAGTTAAGTTATCTACCTGGGCGGAATCTAACTGAGCCGATGGAGCCTTGATCGGATACTGGCTTACGAGCTTACTTTGAACCAGTTGCCACCTGCTCTGGGCTATATTCTCAATCCTTTGATTTACCTGCTTTATTGCATTCACTATATAAGGTATCAAAGCTGTATAGTCTACTGCTAATGTCCCGTCAGGCAACTTATCAACCGCCTCTGGTATAACCTTTTGTACATCTTGAGCTATGAACCCAGCCTGCTTGTCTTTGCTCTTCTTCCAAACAAAAGTTACACCGTCTAGTGCTAAGACCTTTTCTAGAGCTTGCTCACCAGCTATGCTCTGAATGGACTCCTTCCAGCGTCTGTCTGAGAAAGTATACCAAGCATTAGCTACAGCATAGCTGCCATCACCAGGATTGCCAACCTGCAGGGCATACTGAGGATCATCCGTTTGGATGCCAACTTTGCCTCTTTTAACTACAAACACGGTCTGCAAGCTATCTACTGATTTATTTACGGGTGTAGGAACCCCCATGTAGCTCACCGCAACACCGTATGGATCATACTTTCTTTTTAAAGCCCAGTCTATATGCACCTCAGCGCCGGAGGTCAACCCCCAATCCTTTAAAGTAAACCCAGCTTTATTCCACTGACCAGCCAAACTGGTATCACTCTCTGTATGCATATCAGATCCACCCAGGAAAAAGTGAGTAGTACTACCATCATCCACTACTCCATATACTCCTGGAACCGTATACGAAGTGCTATATAGATTACCCTGCCCCGAGTCAAATTCCACAGCCTCAACTCGGGAGTCAGAAGTAGGAGCACCGCTGTTATAAGGCCCCCAGAAGAATACATTATCTGCATCATAATAGGCTATAACCGCCGAATGATAATCCAAGGCTGTGGCATCGTTGTAACTTATCTTCGCCTCAAACACCTCCTCCTGGTTGATTCCGGTATAGATCGCAAAATAATTCTCTGTACTTCCACCCCACCAATCTGTGTTACCAGTGGTCTGGATAACTAATTCACCACCAGTCACACTATAAGACCAATTAGAAGTATGACTTTCGACTGTCCACTTACTAGTATCGAGCGCTGTACCACTGAAATCGTCGAAGAAATCAAATACCGCCTCAGGATTAGATTGAGAAACCGCCGAAGGATTCTTCATATACATTTTAATATCCAAATTCGCACCAGGAGAAATCCTATCAATCTTTAGCCAAATTACAGTGTCAGTAGTATTACACCCCTCCTCTATCCAATAGGGGATCATCATCTCAGTATCAGCATAAGCGAATCTAATATCCGAACAATCCGAATTCATCAGACCATTGTTAATATAATATTGAGTATCCATTGTAATCTTTACCTGGTAATTTAGTAACTCTTTAGTAGGATTATTGTTGTGTAATGTAATAGGGAGATAATAATCCCAGTCATAAAAGGGTGTCGTAACCTTCTGAGAATCCACCCTTAGGGCAGTATCTATACTATCTGTGGATATATGCACATATGCCTCCGGCGAAGTAGTCCCTACTCCTACCTTGCCATCCGAACTTATTCTAAACTTCTCAGAGCTGGAGTCTGCCACTCTAAACAGAGCACTTGCATCAGGAGTCACATTACCAAATGACATACTATTCTGACCTATCCTTAAAGGCAAAGCACTAGCAAAGCCTGTGACAAGTTCTAAATAGCTATCTGTAGTATTCCAGCCCAACTTGGCATATTTC
>WFZK01000045.1 GCA_015489595.1 Candidatus Dojkabacteria bacterium
AGGTTAATACGGAGCATAAATGGAGAGTTTTTGTGCGACTTGCCGGGAGATTTAAGTGTTGATGAGTACAATGCCCATTTGTTGGAGTGGCTTACGTACTATAATACAGAGAGACCGCATGCTGGATTAAATTACAAGACTCCGGCAGAGATAGCATATGGAAGCGGGAACCACACTTTGAATATAAATTTGTCTCAACTCTTTTGGACCAGTACATTACCTTGACCTTCTACGCTAAACCTGTTAAAAAATAAGTATGACAGAATTAAAAAGTGGCGAGGGCCACCCAGGCCCCGAAACATCCCGTACCCCACACGATGCCGCTAAAATGGTTTTGGAAGAATCTTATCTCAATAAACTCCGTATCGGGATCCTACCAATAATTACCTTCCTCTTCGGCGCCTTTTTAATAGAAAATCCCCCCTCCCTTAAAGGAGTTATGACCTATGCCATCTATTCGCTAAGCCTTTTTTCGTCAATAGCCTTTACTAAAGCATTCGAGGAGGCTGTAGACAGAAACTTCAAAAAATCCGGGGTATCTTTCGTGGCAGGGATGATGTCCTTTCTTTCCCTTGAAGTAATCCTTAAACATCCCACGCTAATAAATCAATACTTCCCTGACCTCACACGCCCCACACCATTTAACAGCCTTATTGGTATCTTAGCAACACTAACCATCGCCGGCGCAAGTGTGTTATGGTTGACATTAGACAGCAACTCTCCGAATACCCCAGAAAAGTCTCGAAATCCTTAAAATAACCTGCCTCCTACCCCCACTCAAACCTCTTAATCCTCTCCCACGTCTCTATTATTAATCTCTTAAGAGCCTCAAGGTCACTCGGATCATACTCTAGCTCCACATAAGCTGGTAGCTTGTCTGAATTTTTCTTAGGCTGGACAAACTCGATCCTTCCAGAAACAGCGGTGAGCCGTCCCTGATTCAACAGAGGAAACATATCAAACAGTATCTTATAAAAATAAAGTTGTAGCTTAAACTTATGCCTAAACTCTGGAATATCCAAAAAATGCGTGTCTCTTACAGAAGCCTTGCCCAAGATCTGATTCTTTGAAAAGCTCTGACCTGTCTTAAAATCTACGATCCTTACAAGCCCCTTATCTTTATCTACATACTCAACAAGATCAATAACTCCAGTAAGTGGAACAGAAGCAAGGTTTAAAGTCACGTATTTTTCCATAAAGATGGGCTCGCGGGACAGAGTCTTCGCAAAATCTAGATACACCTTGAGATCATGATCCGCCGCCTCAAGCAAGGCCTTTTTCTGATCTTCAAGCAAAAGGCTGGTATCTACTACGTTCTTAAACTCAGAATACAGCCTGTCAAAATCTAAAAACTCTTTCTTATCCCTAAGATGTGTATACAGCCGCTGAAGTGCCCGATGAAATGCAGTACCGTACACTGCATGAATGCCATCTACACTCGGAACCTTTAAGAGATAGTTAAGATAAAACTCCTCTGGGTTCTTCAAAAAAGCAATAAGAGCGCTAGGACTTAGCTTAAATTTAGACAAAATCTGTTTTAAATACTCATCATCGCTTACAGTGCTTATATGAACAGTAGAATACTTAGTGCTTCTTAAAAGGCCTGCTAAAACATCCTGACTGTCGATGTTATTGTAAGGTTGTGTGTCAATGGTCCCTAAATATTTAGCCGGGATCTCATCTATAAACCGGCTTCTTATATGCTCAGTGTCTCTACCATTCTGGCCGATTATAACCTGCGGAAAAGTTATAAACACTCCACGTCTTGCTCGGGTTATGGCCACATAAAAAAGCCTCCTTGCGTCTTCTTCTGCCAGTTGATGCAAAAGGTTATCTTTTCTACTGGAGAGTCTGTTTATCTCCTCTATACGCTCGGCTACTGTCGACTCATCTAGCTTAAACTCGCGTCGCAAAGCGTAACCTGGCAGTCTTACTGGTCTACTTTCTCGCTTGTATGCGCCCCAGAATTTATCTGTAAACTTAGGCACGAACACATAATCGAACTCAAGTCCTTTAGAAGCATGAGCCGTAAGAATATTTACACCCCCTTTTGGCCTAATTAAATCCCGAATCTTTATCTTTATGTTGTACTTAAGTATCAGCTCTAAAATATTTAAAAACTCCTTAATCGGTAAATTTGGATGAGTAGCTGTTAGAGCTTTAACCTCTAAAAAGAAAGAGTTAAGCGCATTAAGATCTTCAAACTTGCTGGGCAGAGACAGAATATAATCAAGCAGGCCAGATTCATTGATAATGATCTCAACATATTTGGCTAAAGAGTGATTAAAGGAGTCTGAATGCCACTTGAGGAGCTTTTCAAAGAAGTCTCTGATCTTTAAAGCACCCTGGCTGCTAAGACCGATCTTAGAGGCAGTGGCCTCCCAATCATCAGACAAGACAAGATCCATACTACGAACAGGCTCAGCCTCCACAGACCTTTTCCTATTTAAATATGACACATGCCTTGCAAGCTTTATAACATCCGTATAAGGCAATCCTAAGAACTTATAATGCATAACCTTAAAAAACAGGGCATCATCTAAGGGCTTCTGATCTACCGCTGCTATAACCCTAAGCAAGTCTAAAAATTGTGATACTATGCTGTTTTCTAGAGCGTTGTCTCCGCCCATCCGCACATAAGGAATATCATTGCGCTGCAGCAGGTCTATAATGTCATCCATCTGCCAATGGTTCCTTACCAAAATAGCGATCTGGTTAGGATCGACTCCCGCCTTTATAAGCTCTTTTATCTTGTCCACAATAAAAAGCCCCTCGGCAATATTGGTGTTAAATTCACCGTAATATATGGGCTCTAGCTTATAATCTACATTGCTATTTAGGTGCTTATCTATACCCGTAAGCGTATTCTGAAGACTCGACTGGCTGTGCTTTATTAGGTCGTAAGCTGCATCTAAGATATTTTGCTGGGAGCGATAGTTCTCAACAAGGGTGATTATCTTTAAATTGTCTTTGAAAGTGTTTATAAAATCTAAGATGTTTGTCACAGAGGCCCCTTGGAATCTATAAATAGACTGATCATCGTCTCCTACAGCAAACACATTCGCGTTCTGGCCCCAGTACTGTGCAAGCTTAAAGACCACCTCGTTTTGCGCTGTATTTGTGTCTTGGTATTCATCTACTAAGATATAGTTAAACCTCTCCTGAAGCAAAGACAGAAGCTCTGGCTGCTTGTCTATTGCATCTAGCACAAAAGAGATCATATCTTCGTAGTCGTAGCGCTTTGAGTCTTTAAGCCTTTTTTCGTATTCTTTGTAAATCTTTAAAAGCTCTTTAAGCTTTGCTATATAGTCTCTTTGATCTTTGTACTTTTTAGTCAGCCCATCTTTGCTACGCTTAGACTCACGCGGGATGTTTTTTAACACCTCGGTCTCTATCTTAATAATGTTGCTTAGTCTTGCAGGAGTGATTCCTTCACGCTTCAAGTCTGCGATAAAATCTGCTATCTGTCTTAAGAAATATGTACTATCAAACCGCGCCGCCAGACGCTTTAAATTAAGATCTTTTAAAATCTCGTCAAAAAGCACAATCCTTTCAAGGTCTGAAAGAACAGAAAACTCCGCTGCCTCAGGAAAATACTCAGGGTACTCACTTATCACATAGTTACAAAAACCATGGAAAGTATAGACATTTATCTTGTATGCCTCAGGGCCAATAAGAGATACTAGTTTTTCTCGCATGGCTGTAACACCGCTTTCTGTAAAAGTAAGTGCCAAGATAGAATCAGCAGGGGTATCTGTTGATTGCAGAATATTTGCTATTCTGTAAGAGAGTAGAGTAGTTTTGCCTGTTCCTGGACCAGCAATAATAAGAACAGGCCCTTCTATAGTTTCAACCGCCTCTTTCTGGGCCTTATTGAGCTTGGAATAATCTACCGGCGAGCTGATCTTGGATTTAGCACACATGGCTTTAGATTATAGCATGGGGAAGATGGGTAGGAATCTAACTATGGGGGCAGGGGCAAAAATCGACTTTTTCGATTTTTGCCCCTGCCCTATAACCTCCGCACAAGCCCTTTAACCGCCGCATCTCTGTTTACTCCGTAATCATAGTCTTTATAGATTTCATTAAGCTCTTTGGCAAAAATATCCAAAAACCACAATTTGGCCTTTTTATCATTGCTAGAGATACGCGTTCCAGGCTTAGCCTGGAAACGCTGCGGCCTGCGATTTTGTGCTTTGTGGCTCTGATGCAAACCCATCAGCTGCCTACTTAAACCTGGTGGCAAGAGCGCATAAAAATCTAAAAACTTCACATAGTGTAAGAGCGTTTTTATTGAAAGCCCGCAGATACTCGACTTCTCCAGCGCTGTGACTATTAGCTTAATATCAATATCATCAGGTACATAGGCCCTCAAAGCAATCAAACTCTTAACCTCATCTCTAAAAGGCAAAGGATCAAGCCCTAAAAACTTGAGCCTGTCTAAAATACGGTCGGTGCAGACATCTTCTGCTTTGGCTTCATAAAACAACGTGTCAGGACTGTTGCCGACTTTAAGTTTCTTAGCCAGGGCAAGTGTAAATAAAAATGCAAGCGCATTTTTCCTTGTTGTTTCAAGTTCTTTTTGCAGATACTTTGAAAAAAGATCGAAAAGATCCTTATCATTTACCTGACTTAGTTTAAAAAGAGCAGAGAGAGCAGAGTAGGGTAGAGTAGAGTAGTCAGAGTCAAAAGGAAGCTCACTTAGCACCTTTTTTAGATACTTATCAAACCTTTTTCCGGTAGTAATGCCCGAGGGTACAACAACCCGAGCGTATCCAGCTAGGTTAAAGTCTCGCCTTAAGAATTCAACAAACTTAGAGAGACTTTCGTAGGGGGACTGGGGGAAAAATCGACTTTTCCGGTCTTTGCCCCAAACCCCATCTGAATTGCTATCCCCGTGGCCCTTCTGAGTCATCCTGTCAACAGAGGCCCCTCCGGTACTATCAACAGGGCGATTTGTTTTCGGGGGCGGTGAAGTGCTGCGATCGAAGTCATTCAGGCTCCCAACAACCCCTAATTCCTCGGAAGAAACCAAAATCCTTATCAATAGATTTATAAATTCAAACATCCTGGCAGAGTACTCCCTATCTCTTAAAAACATAAACATATAGGCCAAGGCCTCAACATAGGGAGCTCCCACATAAAGATCTGATAACTTTTGTATAGGATGAGCCTTAATTATTCCAAAAAATCTCAAGAAATCTGTATACCAAACAGCAGCCTCACCCTGGTATATAAACTCACGCTGCGATTTAGCTACCCTCATGTTTTTAATCTAGCCTAGCCGCGAATAAGCTTTTTGACGAAGTAAGCAACAGGCGCCCAAAGTGGTGAGAAGACTCCAATCCAGATTAAAGCTTTAGCGATACCAGCCAGGGTTATAAATAAGCTCCTTATCGCAAGCCTTAAAGTTACCTTAAGATCGAATGCTCCCTTTGGCATATACGCAATCGCATACTTGTCACTGGTTGCAGTAACGCTCACATAAGCATACTTAGTTTTCTGCTCCATGGCGTTTAGCCTTCCTGTAACCCTATCTATATCTTGCTGGACCCTTACCATACGATCTTGAATCTCAAGCAGAGTTTTAGCGTCTTTTGCAGAATTGTAAAGCTTCTCAAGTCTAGCATAGGTATTTTTGTATAGCTCAAGCTTTTTAGAAAGATTCTCGTATTCATCAGTGATATCTCTACCGTAGACCTGCACCCTTAAAACCCTGTCAGAATGCGACTTAACAAACTTAATAAAATCATCCAGCTTAATTGCAGGAATCCTAGCACTAAAATTCAAAACATGAACCTTATAAGGGTTATACCTCGTGCCTATATCAGAATACACAATAAACCCGCCTGCACCTTTTACATACACATTTAAATCTTTAGCTAAGCGCTCAACATCGCTGGCTACAACATCTAGATACGCTGAAGAGGTTTTATAACGCTTCTGGGGAACGGATTTAGACTCAGCCAGAAGGGTGCTCCGAGTTTTAGGAAGCATCTTAGCTCCTGAAGCAGCCCTTGGCCTCTTCTCTAATTCTAAGCCAACGCCCCCTACACGACTCGGAAGCGGCAAAAGCTGCCTTCTGTGACGGCCTGTTACAAAATAAGCAGCCACAGCTATAACCAAAACCACGATGGTAGCTATCAAAAGCCAAGTAAGGATCTTTCTTGTGATCATAATCTCTTCATTGAGCTTTTTGCCCATAGCTTAATGCTACCAATTTATTTGATATACTCCATTATAACACAACTTCTAATTTAAAAGTCTAAGCTATGCCAACAACAGATTTTAAAAAAGGCAAGGTAATTCTTTACAAGAACAAGCCCCATCTTATTGTAGAGTCCGAATTCTATTCTCCTGGCAAAGGAGCAGCGTTTTATAGGCTGAAAGTAAAAGACCTTAGTACAGGCAAGGTTGTTCCTGTGACATTTAAATCTGACGAAGCTGTAGAAGAGCTTGAGGTCCGATACAAGAACATGCAATACCTTTACTCTGATGAAAACACCCTTTATTTTATGGACCCAGAAACCTACGAACAGTTCGAAATGGACAAGAGCATAGTAGGAGAGTTTTACAACTTCATGAAAGA
>WFZK01000046.1 GCA_015489595.1 Candidatus Dojkabacteria bacterium
ATCCAGACAGATAACGGAGGTGAATATGCGAAAGAGTTTGACAAGAAGGTTAAACAGTTAGGGTTAATACATGTGTACAGCGAGGAAGGGAAACCTAAAGAGAACGGATACGTAGAGAGGTTAATACGGACCATAAATGAAGAGTTTTTGTGCGACTTGCCGGGAGATTTAAGTGTTGATGAGTACAATGCCCATTTGTTGGAGTGGCTTACGTACTATAATACAGAGAGGCCGCATGCTGGATTAAATTACAAGACTCCGGCAGAGATAGCATATGGAAGCGGGAACCACGCTTTGAATATAAATTTGTCTCAACTCTTTTGGACCTATACAATCCGTTGACAAGTTCTTATAATTTATGTTTAATGTTATATGAACGAGCCAATAACTATCTACGATTTTATTCCTCCGATCTTTTTTAAGATTAAATTCTTCAGCCGCGAGAGCATTGCTGCTTTAACAGTTTTTGCGGCTTTTGTTTTAGGGGTTTTAAGTAGTACTGTTTTTCCGGCTACAGTAGCAAAGTTGGCCTACACCGTATCTACCTATAAATACGAATATAATCAGGTTCTAGCTAGACGTTTCACACGAGGGATTGAATCTTATGGACGCGCAAAGGTCCTTGGGGTTAAAACGAAAAGAGTTCAATTCGGGGAGACGCCAAGAGGAGTACATACAGCGTCTTCGGAAATGTCCCAGAGCGTTCGCACCGAGCAGCCCACGATCCGTGAAACTAAAGGAGTAGTGGTGGTTTCACCAGAAGAAGATGGTGCGTGGGTTACGTATACAATTGAGCAGGTAGATTCGAATAATAATCCGTACTCTTATCCTCCACCGTCGTATTTTGAGCAACGGTAGGAATAGGGGGAGAAGGCCATTTCGCGTCGGTGAGGCATTGTCTCACGTTGATTATTTGCTACAATTTTATAGCTAAGTTTATTCTTCTAGCTTATGATAAAAAACAAATACATTCGTAAGATTCTTAAGTACTATGAGACGTTGTGGGCGCTTGAGCATTACAGAGCCTTAGGAGAATGGGATCAGAATGTGTATATGCCAGAGAAAGGTACCAAACCGCGGGGGAAAGCTGCCGGCAAGGTGAAGGTGCTTCTTCAAAAGATGTTCACAGACAAACAATTTTTGAATTTAATCTCAGCTGCTGAGCAAGAGAAAGACTTAACTGATGTTGAACGAGGAATAATTCGCGTTTTAAAAAGAGAGCTGCGAGATTATCAGAAGCTTCCAGCTGAGTTTTTAGAAGAGTTCGAACGCTTGACTACTCAGGCTTACGCAGCTTGGGTTAAAGCTAAAAAACAGAAGGATTTCTCAATCTTTGAGCCGTATTTTTCAAAGATCGTCGAAATGCTCAAGCAGAAAGTAGAATACATTGGCTACAAGGAGCATCCCTATGATGTTTTGCTTGATGATTTTGAGGAGGGCTTGACGGTAAAACAAGTAGACTCATTCTTTGAACAGATAGTCCCTGAGATTAAGGAGTTGCTAGATTACGTGAAACGTTCTCCGCATTATAAAGATAAGCATCCTTTGGAATTTGAAGAGTACGATAGAGATAAGATGTATCAGTTGAATATAAAGATCCTTAAGCTACTTGGAGCTCCGTTTAATAGATTGCGACTGGATGAAAGCCCTCATCCATTCACTATTGGTATTGCGCTTGGATGTGATGTAAGAATAACAACCTGGTATCACAAATATGATTTCGGTAGGAGCCTTACAGCAGCGATCCACGAGTATGGTCATGCTTTATACGATCTTCAGCAAGATAGAGCCTTGCGCGATACTCCAGTAGGGGGAGGAGTATCTTATGCTGTTCATGAGTCACAATCTAGGTTTTGGGAAAATATAGTGGCAAGATCTCCAGAATTTATTGAAAGGATTCTGCCAGATATCTATAAGTTTTTAGGGTCAAGATTTGAAAAGTACGACTTAGAAGACTATGTTGGGTATTTCAATCTTGTAAGGCCTAGCTTAATAAGAGTAGAGGCTGATGAGGTAACGTATCACTTGCACATTTATTTAAGGTACAAGATAGAGAAGGAGTTAATAGAGGGCAAGATTAAACCGAAAGAGGTAAGAGATCTGTGGAATAGTATGATTCATAAGCTGTTTGGTCTTAAAGTGCCCTCTGATGACAAAGGGGTGCTGCAAGATGTGCACTGGTCGTTGGGGTATATAGGCTACTTCCCAACCTATTCATTGGGAACCTTTATGAGTGGGCTTGTTCTTTCTCAGATGCAGAAGGACTTGGGTAAACTAGAGGATCTGGTAAATCCAGCTGGATTCAAGCAGGTGTCGAAGTGGTTAAAAGAGCACATTCACAGATATGGTAAGGTGTATCCTCCAGCGGAGTTGATCAAGAGATTAACAGGTAAGAGGTTTACTCCAAGGCCGTTTTTAAGTTATCTGAGGAAGAAATATAAGAGGATTTATTAAGGGTAGGGGGCGTCTAGGCTATTCCCCACCTCCTTCAAAAGATAGCTTTACAGTACCTGGAAAGCTACCTAGAAGGAGAGAAGTTAAGAGGTATGTAGCCACAATCGATTTTGGCCAACGTCCAAAGGTAGACTGCTTTTTGTGGAGAAGGGTCGTCTGCCAGTAGAATAATTCGAGACGGCCAGATGGAGAGTAATTGTAGATGCGGTGGCCAAAATCGACTTTTTACGATTTTGGCCACCGCATCTACTTCATCCTCTTTAATTCCTGCTTAAAGGCCTTAGCATAGTATCCATTAAGCTTCATAAGCTCTTGGTGGGAGCCCTGCTCTATAATCTGGCCATTTTTAACCACTACAATTGGGTTAAAGTCTCTGATAATTGAGTATCGATGGGACACCATAATTAAAGTTCTGTCTTTAAAGGCTTCAAGAAGGTTCTCTACGATTTTAAAACCTGCCATAGGATCTATAGCGCTGGTAGGTTCGTCTAAGATGGTGATTGGACGTTTGTAAAAAACTAGCCTGGCAATGTTTAGGCGTTGTGACTGGCCGGTTGATAAATCCATTCCGTTTTCAAAGGTCGAGGATAAGATGGTGTCGAACTTCTCAGGCATGTTTAGAATTTTGTCATACAGCCCTACAATTTTAGTAGCTTCAATGAGGCCCTTGCTGGTCTGTTGTGTGGAGGCTTTTAGTACTTCTCTTAAGATATTAACCTTCTCTTTCCTGTATACTCTTTTTGCAAGAGTACTGCTAAGCTTTGAGAAGGTACTTAGTGGAAAGATTTCGTTCGCGGCCAGATAATCAAGCTGTATCACATCTCTTACTCTTAAAAAGGGGAAGGTTTCAAATTGTTGGTTAAGAATCCCAAAGATGCGAATTTTCGTAGGTGTGTCAAGTTTTAATGGTTCAACCTCTTTGCAGCTTCTGCATCTGATTTTAATGATGCCTTTAGTGGGTTTAAGGTGACCGGTAATAAGGCGAAGTAGTGTAGTTTTTCCAGCGCCATTTTCTCCCACAATGGCGATCTTGCTCCCGTAGGGGATCTTTAGGTTTATGTTTTTTAGGGCGAATTTTTTACTTTCTGGATATCTATACCATAACTCTGAGACCTGTAATTCAAGTGGTTCATCTTGCTTTACCTTAATATGAATCCGTTCTTTGGCGGACTTTTCGCTTAGTTCAATTAAAATTCTGGCCTGTTTTAAAAAGATGAGGGTATTTGTGATTCTTTCGAGATGGGATGTTAGCCCGGTAGCGCTTGATACTCCGGCAGTTATGGTTTTTTGATAGAATTGGAAGGTTCCAATGGACATAGTTCCTTTAATTAGCTGTTTGAAAGAAGCTAGGATTATGCCAATCCCGAGTGCTACATTCGGTATGTATGTGCTGATAGCTCCTCCTATATTTAGTTTTCGGCTTATAGAGACATTAATCTTACGGAGATTCCCGTGAAGGTAGTTTCTGAAGTTGTTTAGGAAACGGAGAAGATTGATCTCTTTAAGTCTTATTAGTGTATCTAAGAAAATGAGCTTTTGTGATAAGTAGTTTAAAAATTTGCTTATCTCTCGGCTAGCTTGTACTTGGGCAATATAAATTGTTTGTCTGTAGCGGCTATAGAGCATCTGCACTACTGCAAACGCGATGAATGCCAGTCCAAGGTATGGGCTAAGTTTTAATGCTATAACAAAACCGAGGAAGAGCCTGATAAGGTAGTCAGGTGCTTCGAGTATGAGTGTAAGTAGTTGGAGGAAGGTGTAGAATTTTATTTGATCTCTGACATCTCGTATAAGAGATTGGATCTTATGGTCTTGAATTTTTTGTAAGCTAAGATTTTCAACAGCGCTGTTTAGAGCATCTTTCCATCGTAGCGAAAGTATCGAGCTAAGTTCACTGTTGATGATATGGCCGCCTAGCGACTGCTTAGGTGTAAATTTTGCTAGGCCCTTTATTAGAACATGTGCGGCCAGAGCGTACCACAGCTGAGTAGGGATGGTGTGTGAGCTTACAGCAAAAACTGCTAAGTTTAAGATCCATGCTTCAATAGCCCAATTTATTACGATCACAGGATAATTAAGCACATGTATAGCTATTAGTACTGTTGCGAGTTTAGGTCCAGCGAATCGGTACAAAAGCTTTATAGCCCAGAATGCAGTTTGGATATTCTCTTTAAACGACAGCTTTTTTGGCTGATAATCTGGCATGAAGTGAGGTATTATAGCATGAGATATAGAGTGGGTTTGCCCCACGCCCCAGGATTCGTCTGTTAGTGACATGTTAACTAGAGGGGAGGCCAAGGACAGGCATGACTGATACAACTTCTGCGTCCCTTTACCTTGCTTGTGCGTTCTTGATCTTCTTGTTGGCTGCTTTCAGCCACTTTATTGCTCCTTCTGTCTTAATCCAAGCTTCGCCCTGTTTTTTGTAATAGAGTAGAGCTTCTTCTCGGCTCCCACTTGCATAATAATGTAGGTTGTCTATAGCTTTTGGGATTCTAATTTTCGGTTTTGTAATAAGTTCTATTACGTGCTTTACTCGTTCATACCGATTTTGCAAGATTTTAAAAGCCCTCTGCAGTTTGTTTCTTCTAAAATAGGCTAAAACTAAGCCAAGGGTTAGGAAAGGACCATGATCTGAGGGGTATCTTTTTGCAAGGCATATTGCTTCTTGATCGAAGCCTATTTTTAGATACAGCCTCATTAGAATATGGCGAACTCCTAACGGATCGTTAGGCTCGAGGTGTATGAGTTCCTCAAAAGCCTGTCGAGCTTTAGTAGATGTTTGGAGGATGTTAGAGAAAAATAGTGCTCTGTTAAATAGAAGCCGTAATAGAGGTCTGTTCTCTATTATTCCCCAATGTATGTAATATTTGCCGAATCTAAAGTCTGAAGGTAAAAGGATCTTAAAGAGTTTGTAATAGAGATCGTAGACTTTTTTAAGAAGTTTGTAGATATGCTGCGGTTCTTTTAAATTTAATTCTGAGATGGTTCGAAGCGCAGCTGCAGCCCAATCAAAAGATAGATATCCATCAGATAGGATATCTTTTGCGGCTATTATAAACTCTCCATCGCTTTTTTCGTCTTCGATGACGTCATAAAAGATATCCTGAAGGGTGTCGTAGAAGTGGGGATCTTGGGGGTACTTTAGAGTGAGTCCAAGCGGTGTGTCTGTTAGTTTAACGCGTTTTTTGAGACCGGTTGGGTTCTTGAGCTCTTCATGTAGTTGGTCTTTAAGATGGTACAGGAGGTGCAGGGCTCTATCTTCTATGGTCATAACCGTCTAATGCTTAATTAAGAAGTATTTATAAGCAGGCATGATCTCTATTTTATATTTCCCTTGGTTTATTATACCTTCTTCTTCAAATGTTATTATCAATCCCCTGTCTGTTTTTACGGCTTGCATGGCTTTTGTAAGTCCTAATATCTCTCTTTGTAATGTTTCTTTATCAGAGATAGTATAGCTTACCTGTATTGGAATCATTCTATCCTCTTTTATCAATATAAAATCGCATTTTGGTCCTTTTGTGTTTTCTTTAAAATAGTAGAGTTTGTTTCCGGAAGCTATCGCTTCTTTCGTAAAGGTATTTTCAAGCAAAGCGCCACAGTTATCTTTATATGAATATGTCAAGGCATTTATTATTCCCGTGTCGATAACATAACTCTTCTTTAAGGATAGCTCTGATTTTAATACAGAGCTGGAATATTTATTCACTAAAAGGGTTAGATAAATTGCTTCTAGGTAGTCAAGGTACCGGTAGAGGGTATCTTTGCTTAATTTATATCCTTGTGATTTAAGTTCGTTAAAAATCTTGTGGATGGATAAAGGTTTCCCGATATTTTCAATGATTCTTTTTATGAAGTACTTAAGGATCCCTGTCTTGTGTATCTGGTATCGTTCAATTAGATCTCTGAAAATCATTACATCTGTGTATTCCTGGAGAATTTTTAGTTTCAGTGAAGTGTCTTCTGTTAGCACGACTTCCGGGAATCCTCCGAAATAGAGATATTCCGCAAAGAGCTGTTTTAAAATTCTAAGCTTTTTTCTGCTGTAGAAATCCTTAGCTTCAACTTTGAAGTTTCTAAATCTTGTAAACTCCGCGAATGTTAGGGGATAGACTTCATATGTTAGGGGATAGACTTCATAACGCAAGGTTCGTCCTCTTAAGGCAGTGGCTATTTCACTAGAGAGTAGTTTGGAATTAGAACCTGTTATAAAGATATTCTGGGAATATGAGTCATATATGCGTCTGATGAATTTTTCCCATCCAATAACGTTCTGGATCTCATCGAAGAAGAAATATACCTCTGAGAGACTTACTTTGGGGTAAAGCTCTTGATATGCGTCTAAGATGAGTTGCATATCTTTTGCCTTAATTTCTATTCTTTCATCCTCAAAATTTAGGTAGACAATATGGTGTTTTGGGAGTTTGGTTAGGAGTGTTTGGATTGTTTGGAACATTAGATAAGTTTTTCCGCTTCTTCGAACCCCTACTAAAGAGATAATCTTGCCTGAGTTTGTTGGGATGTTGGTCTTGCGCGGTATAACTTTGGGAAGCTCTCTCTCGTGGAATTCAAGTATCAGGGTTTTTAGAACATCTTTCAATTCTTTCCTTCTCATAAGGAAATTCTAGCAAAAATTTCCTTCTCTACAAGGAAAGATGTGCGCGTAGGGCTAAAATTGTAAAAATGAATTTTGGCCCTACACTCCTAATAGGTCGTATTCATGATGTATATCAACAGGATGGTCCAAAACGGCAGAGCCGGTGCAGTTGTTTTGCTTCCAGCCCCACGCTCTAAAATAGGTTGCCTTACGCGGAATGGCGAAAAATCATTCGCCGATAACGGGAAAATGTAAGACGGCCAGAAGAATGATAAGCCTAGGGGGCCTGGGGCAAAAATCGATTTTTCCGATTTTTGCCCCAGGCCCCCACAATTATTGCATTAATTTAACCTTGTGCTATAATACTTTGCTGGCTACAAGAGCGGGGTGGAACCACCCGATCCCATTCCGAACTCGGAAGTGAAACGCCCCAGCGCCGAAGATACTCGGGTCTATCCCGGGGAAAATAGGCCGTAGCCAGCATTTTTATTTTTATCATGGGCATCATGCCATATATTGCCCTTGCTCCAATGGATGGGGTCACAGACGTGGCCTTTCGTGAGATCGTTTGGCGGAATTTCGCTCCTTTAAATTTGGCTTTTACTGAATTTGTCAATGTAGAGGGTCTTTTTAGGGCTCCGCATGCCACAGTTCCCAAACTTTATATCTCGCCCTTTGAGAAAAATATAGTGGCGCAGGTGTTTGGCAATGTTTCCCAGCTTGAATATTTTAAAAAAGCTGCAGCGCTTATTAGATATCTAGGCTTTTCCGGCATAGATCTAAACGTTGGTTGCCCCTACCCTAACGTGGTTAAAAATAAAGCTGGAGTGTATTTGCTTGGTAAAACCGAGATGATTGGGCGAATTATTGACGCCATACGCGAGGGGGTTGAGAACTACAGCCGCTATGAGTCGATTTTTGCCAAACTTCTTAAAGGGTTTGATCTTTCTAGATTTAGGATTGGTAGCAAGCCTACGTCGTTTTCTGTTTCTCTTAAAACACGGCTTGGTAAAAACCGTGAGGCAGCCGCTAATTGGTGGTATTTTCTAGATACTCTTAAGCTAGATTACATAACAATTCATGGCCGTTATTCTAAGTTTAAGCACTCAAATGCTGTTGGTTGGAGAAAATTGCAACTAGTAGCATATGCTCTTAAAACCCCTGTTATTGGGAACGGAGGAATAAAAACCAAAAGAGGCATACAGCGAGCCTTAAGGTACACCCCTGAAGGAGTGATGATAGGCAGAGGTTTTATTGGCAATCCTTGGCTTGAGAAGGTAGATTTTAAAACTCGGTTTGAAACACTATACCAGCATTTTAAGCTTTATGTAAGTTATTTTTCAGACCAGAACATTTTGCCGTTTTTTAAACATTTGGTAGCCTATGTAAAAGGGTTTGACAGGGCTAAAAAACTTAAGCTAGAGTTAATAAAATTGCGTGATGCTAAGACTCTGGGGAGGCGTTTGAAAAGGTTAGCAAGTAATCCTGAGCAGGTGTTAGGGCAGCTAAGGGCAGATTTTTAAGCTTTAGATTGTGGGGCGCAGGCGAAATCGGGCGAGCCCGATTTCGCCTGCGCCCCACAAAGTCATGCTATAATCCTCAACATGTTAGGAATTCTACTTAGCGTTTGGAATACCTTAATCTTTGCGCCGATCCTTAATTTATTGGTGTTTTTTGCGGTGCAGACTCATAGCTTAGCGGCCGCTGTGGTAATCTTGGTCATTTTAATGAAGGTTTTGATGTTGCCTATTACAATTCAGCGCATAAGAGACACTAGGATCGCAGCGCTGGTGAATCCTATTTTAGCTAAATATAAAAAGAAGTATAAGAGCAAAATAAGGTTTGAAAAAGCCAAGGAGCGTTTGTTCGCAAAGTATAAGTATCATCCGCGACGCAGTTTTATATCGATAATTGTTATGTTCCCAGTATTGATAGCTTTATATCAAGCTGTCAGAGTTTTGACACATGGTGTAAGTCCAGATCTGCCGCTGCTTTATCCTTTCATTAGAGATCTTATTCTTAGGCAGGCTAGTAAAGTAAGTACAACTTTATGGGGTGCAGATCTTTTAGCTAAGCCAAATGTACCACTGCTTGCCTTTATATTCGTGGCCACTTTCCTTAATTCTTATGTCAATTTCGCGGTGTTTGGGAAGCACAAGATGAATACAACTGATCTGATAAATACTATCCAGAAAAGTTCAGGTTCTGAGCAGATAAAACCTGAAGATGTGAAGAAATTTATGCAGGTTATGAATTACTTTATGTTCGTATTTAATGCTGGGCTGCTCACATATTTTATGAAACTTTTGCCAGCTGTGATTGGTTTGTATATTGCCTTACAAAATTTTATTACTTCACTTATATTTGGGATTCTTTACCTGATTGATCTGTATATCTATCCTAAGCTTCTGGGAGACCCCAAGGTAAAAGGCGGCTAGCTTGATGCCGGAGCGCTCAGCGTCGTGATTAGGGAGTGGGCCCAAAATCGTAAAAAATCGATTTTGCCCCACCCCCTAATTGCGACTTTTCCTACAATTTGCTAACATAGAATAATGGTTTTGCGGATCCGCAAAGAAGATGCTGGTTTTTTTACTCGTCTAAAGCATCTGGTTGTTGATAACAAGAAGGTCCTAGCAATTGGGTTCTTAATTGTTTCCTTACTGCTTGGAGGCTTAGGCTGGTATCTATATAAGGTAAGGTTGAATCAGTTTAATAAGGCGGGAGAAGAAATGACTGCCCCCCCTTGTTCTGATACCAATTGTAATAGAGAGAATTATGAGAAATGTGAGACATATGCAGAAAAGAAAGGAAACACGTATTATAAGGTAAGAAAGTGCAGTGGTTCCGGACAGACTTGTTATTGTTGGGAGAGTAGTACTGTATGTGGTGACTGCATATGTGGATACGGTGAAGGGCCAGATAATTGTCCCGCGGATTGTGGCGCTAAGGCTGCACAACGTTGTGGTGGTCCATCTGCTAGTGTGACTCCAACTTTACCCAAGGGGGCTGACCACATTGATGTACACATTTGTGATGTTTGTCATACCTATTCCCGGTCGGATTACTGGGAATGTAGAACTTCGTCACCCCAGCAATATAAAGATGTGGAGAAGGCGAAGCAGGCGCTTAAGGATAACTGTGGTCAGGCAGACATCGTTGGCCCAAATGGAGAATTTTTGGGCGTTTTAAGGAACACATGTAATGAATATGACAAGTGTAAGGGAGGAGCTGCTCCTACACGTGGGCCTACAGCTCCTACCCCTACCTCTACTCCAACCTCTACTCCTACTCGCACTCCGACTCCTACTCAACCAACTCCGACCCCTACCCCTATATTAAAGAAAGCTACTGATCAGGTTGCTCGTTGTGTGGCCGATCCTAATGCTCCGAATGGTGTAAAGATGATTATTACTTTTAAAGATAATAGTCTGTATATATGTAAATACAGGATAGCTAAAGGAGAGTGGGTTAATGGGAATCTAGTATGGAACTATCTTTGGAACACAGAAGTGGATCCTGCCGACCCGAACAGCGATGATCGCACGATTCAAGTCATAGATACGGACGTGAAACCATTGCATGTATATGTGTATAGCATTCAACCTTGGGCTATAGGAGAGGTGGGTGGTGAGGCCAAATGCGGAGCTGTCACCGGAGATTGGGCTCAGACAAATAGAGAAAAGTGTCCTGCGGTAGGGCCTAATGCTCCCACTGGTACTACTACCCCAACTCCTACCTCAGGCTCTACTCCCACAGCTACCCCAACTGGCACTTTAACGCCGACTCCAACTTCTCAGCCAGTCGCTGGTGAGCTTAATATAGCTAAAACATATGCAGGAGCGTGCATCTCTGGAGGTTACAGAATAGATTACACAATTACCTTGACATATCCAAGTGGTAATGGGCCTGAGCAGATTACCTATGACTATGTGCGTGACAGATTAGATTCAAAGGTTAAATCTTCATGGGTGAGTAATATTTCAAGCGGAGGTACACTATCCTCTGGGGTGATTTCGTGGCCTTCTGGGAGTATAAATAAGGGCCAAGAAAAGAGGTTTACGTATAGAGTCACAGTGCCAACATTAGCTTTCGGGGTGTTTACCAATAAAGCAGAGGTTAAATATTCCACTACAGTTAAGACTGCGGAGCTGACGGTAAGCACGGCATGTGCTGGAAAGGCGCAAACAGGGGTCTTTGATAATGTTTTGGCTCAGTTAGGTGTAGCTTTCTCGCTTATTGCGCTTGGAGCTTTAGAGCTTAAGTACGGTATTATCTCAAGAAGATCCGCAATGTTTATGGCTCTTGCAGGGGCTGACTCACTTAAGGGATTCTTGACGGCTAGGAAGATTTTAAAGACTAGAAGAGAGTTTGAGGATAAGCTTAAGGAGTAGTTGCGGGGGAGGATGTTAAAGTATAAGGCTTTATTGCTTGACGTAGATAACACCCTCATTAATACAGAAGATTTTTATGATGAGGCTTTACATTTCGTTTATTTAAAGTATTTTAAGTCTCTGTCCGAGCTGATTCCTTACGACGAGTTCCGGCGCGTTTATAAGTTGGTTTGGGAGAGAAATCACGGGAATTTAAGAGCTACTGCGGCTTCGCATTCAAGGACTTTATACTTTAATTACTTGCTTCGTTATTTTGGACTAGATTACCGGTTTGATCTGCTTTACAACATGCAGCGAGCGTATTGGGGATTTGTACTGAAAAAGGCCGGTCTTTACAATGGAGTTATTGAGTTTTTAGAGAAGGCGAAGAATTCTTTTGTAAGGATAGCGGTTATTACTGATAATCGACTTGAAGTTCAGCTTGAGAAATTGAGTGCTTTCAGACTAGATGAATACATAGATGCGGTTATTACCTCTGAAGAGGTAGGTGGTGATAAACCATCTCAGTCTGTTTTTCTTTTTGCATTAAACGAGCTTGACGCTAGGAGGTCAGATGCTTTAGTCGTGGGTAACAATCCTAATACAGATATTCTTGGTGGCAAGTTGGCTGGAATAGATACATGTCAATTTTTGCCTGGGACCACTAGTGATCAAGTCAACGAAGAAGTTAATCCTACTTATAAGATTTATTCTTATAGGGAGCTTGAGCAGATTATGTTGTTATCTGATCGCAAGTTTTCAGATAAGAAGGTTTTAGTCATGGATGTCTTTGGAGGAGTTTTCCTACCTGCTGATCCTCTAAAAGAACTAGCTTGGCCGTTGCTTAGTAATTACGGGAGTCGTATCTCCTATGAGTCTTTTGTGCACACATACAACTTGTTGGTTTATGGCCAGATTGATCAGCGTACTTTTTGGCGAGTGCTGGGGGTGGAAGATTCTGACCTCTTTTTGTCTGAATTTTTTAAAAGACTAAAAATTGGCCTGTACGCATATGAGTTGATAAAGAAAGCACGAAGTGATCCTGATACCATGTTAGTTTATGCTACCAATCTTTATGGGGGATGGTGGAGTAGGTTAGCAAAGCTTTATGAGTTTCTTAGATGGGCAGATTTTGTGGCTTTCCCAGACGCTGTAGGTTATAGGAAAGAGGACATAGATTTTTGGTACCAGATTTTTTACAGGTTTCCCACAGTTCCAGCCAAGAATTATGTTTTTTATGATAGTAGCTTAATCGTGCTGAAGACACTAAGGCATTTCTGGGGCCGTAAAGTTTGGCTCAAGAGTCAGAATTATGACATGGTGTTTGTCCCAGATGAGATAGTGGAGGTGGGTTAGGCAGTTAAGTTGGGTGAAAAATAGGAATGCTTGAGGGAAAAATTTCTGAGCTCAAGCGAAGGTGCAGCGCCAAGAAGATATTTTTCACCAAAGATCGTTTCGGACGGTTGGTAAACGCTTTTTGTAGATTAAAAGAAAAAGGAGGAAAGAGTTTTAAAACAATTGTGGCTGCTTCGCGTATTATTCCTCATTATCATAAGAAGAACAAGGAGATGTATAGACTGGTAGAGGGTAGTTTTACGATGTATAAGGACGGTGAACTTATGGAGTTAAAAGAGGGCGATGAGGTCATTGTAAATCCTTATGAGGTTCATGCAGGGGAGGGCCGGTATGCTCTCTTTGAGATAATTTCGGAAGGAGTCCCTCCGCAATTAGATTACTATGAAATGCTAGATATTCCATTCGTGATGCAGCCAGATGAGTATTCTTGTACGCTGGCCTCGAATACTATGGTGGCTAATTATTTTTTTGAGGATCTCACTTTAAATAAGATGCAGAAGGTGGTGAGATGGCGTCCTGGACTTATAGTGTGGAGTCATCGCTTTTGGCTTTATATTATTCGTAGGGGTGTTAGAGTGGTGGATTACGATTTGGTGGATCTTAAAGGATGGGCAGAAAGAGGCGAGGCAGGACTTAGGCATTCTATCCCCCTGCGGGAGTTTGAATTCGTTAGAAAACAAAGCGATTTAGAGGCTGAGCGAGAAGCTATAGCCGAGCTTTTAAAAACCTCTGGTTTTGTGTACCACCGGCGTCGGCCTACATATGAAGATTTAAAAAGGGCTCTTAGAGAGAATAAGGTTATTGAGGTAACTTTGAATCCTTATGTTCTGGAAAATGCTCCTGAGTTTTCTATCCATAGGGTGGTTGTAGTTGGATTTATAGAGGATGTAGATAAGATTGTGCTTCACGACCCTGATGCGAATGATCCAGGCCCTTTTTGGGGGGTAGACCTTAGACTCTTTCTTAAAGCCTGGTTAGAGGCTCTGGACGAACCAGAGTTGGCTGTGTACGAGAGGATGAGATAGTTTAAAGCGGCATTTGTTCTAATTTTCTACCCTGACTATATCTTTCGGGTAGGTGGGAGTTGTCTCGTCGCGAGAT
>WFZK01000047.1 GCA_015489595.1 Candidatus Dojkabacteria bacterium
AATACAACCAACTCTTCCCACAACTGTGGATTCGCCACTCGGACACCTTCCAACAGGCTTAAAAACCACAGCCTCTTGACCTCATTAGGAATACTTTCTGGAGACCCCTCTGCTTTCAGCAGCCGTACTGCACCTTTCGCCTTCTCTGGACGTAAAGCCTCAAAAGCAGCTGCAAGATGGCCCTCCAACAACGCCCCACAATCGATCTGAGCACAATCTAGATCACGCAAGTTGACAGTAGCAGCCCCAGTGTACCGCTCTAAAATCCTACGAACCCTCCCCGCCAAAGACTCTACGGCATCTTGCCATTTCCTCCACTTTTCCCATTCATTGTCGCTTTTTAAAACTTGGATATTTTCGTCATCCCATAACTCTTCCAACTGTTCTTGAAGCGAAGACTTCCCGCCTGAGACTTCAACCTCATGGTAAGAACCCTTCTTTATATCCCCCATGCCTACCTACTTATCCGCCTTTTAATCTCTTCTGCTATCTCTTTTACAGAATCTACTGATTCTAAATACTTCCTCGCCGGCTCAAGGAGTCTAATTAAATGCTCACCAACAGCCTGCTTTAAGTCTGCTGGGTGTAGCCTGCCTTCTATAAAGGCCTCATGCAACTGTTCATAAGTCTCAAACTTCACATCACCGCCATATCTAGCTGGTCTTTTTACCTCTAAACTGTAGTCTAAATCAAACACAAACATCTTAGCCCAGATAAGGACCGGATTATATGAGTCATCTTTCTCCGGACAGAAAGCTTTTCTTACCTTACGCAAAATATCATCCGGAGAATCGTTTAGAAATATGGCTCCCTCAGGTTTTGACTTACTCATTTTAAGGTCAAAGATCATATTTTTGATCTCTTCCTGGGTGATCGGCCACTTAGGCGGAGCAGACAGCCCTGGAGCCAAACGCTGATGAATTGCGATCGGCTTGATTATATTCCCCTCAGCATCTCGTAAAGGGTTTATTTTTAGCTTAGTAGCTACCTGACGTGCAATCACATGGGCTTTTCTTTGATCCATTCCAGCGTGGACTATGTTTCTCTGCATTGTGAATATATCCGCTACCTGAAGAGGAGGATAAATAAGCTGCGCAAACTTCACGATCTCACCTTGCTTTCGCCCCATTATGCTTATACTACGCTTGATTCGAGCCAGGCTTACATGCTGACTGACTTCTACAAAATTAGCCCAGTGTACAGGATTTTGCTCATAAAGATCGGAGCCTAACACAAATTGTATGCGATCAGTATCAACCCCCAGAGCCTTACCTGCTGCTATTAAGAAGTGTTTAAAGCTACCCAAAGCAGCCTTTTTAATAAATTCTGGATCTCCACCTAACTTATGGTTAATCCAGCTGTGCCAATCAGCTAGGAATATAATAATCTCTGCGTCAAGCTCTAAAAGATCCCTGATTACGGCCATAGTGACGATGCCAGATCCCAAATGTGGATTCCCTGAGATCTCAAAGCCTATGTAGTGCTTAAGCTTAGTACCAGAATTAAGCAATTTTTCTAGCTCATCTGGGTTAATAATCTCTTCTATAAGCTCATTATTTAACAATTTTTTTAAAGCTTTTTTCTTTTTTTGATCAACCGGCATGTTATACGCATTTATATTAGCTATACAGAAAGGGAAGGGAGTGAGGGGCTTAATACCACAGATTTCCACGTGTTCTAAAAAGCATAGAAAATTATACCATAGGTGATAGGATGCTGACTTGTAAATTAGGACTCTAAGCGAAAATCGAAAAAGATCGATTTTTGCCCCAGCCCCCTACTATGCTATAATTCCACATGTCCAGCAAAGTCCAGCGCACACAAAAGAAGCTCGCTACTGCATCTTTTTGTACCTTAGTTTCGTATACGCTGGACTTTTCTTTCTTCTTCAACAATGCTAACAATGCTACCCGTCAAGGGTAGCGTGAGCGTGTATATTATTTCTCCCCATCGCTGTGGGTGTAATAGCTTAAAGGGCAAAGGTTAAAACCGTATAGCCACCGCCCAAAAATATCTAAATTTAGCTAAAATGATAGTAAGCAAAAATGAAAAGAACAGAGATTATAAAAATAACCAAACCAGGCAGAAGATATCAAATTGCAGGTTTTGTACACACCATACGAGACCACGGCAAGATCGCTTTTGTACTAGTGCGCGACAGGACGGGTATTGTTCAGTGTGTAGTTGAAGACAAAAAACAGATACGGAGCGTTAAAAAATTAACAAGAGAATCTGTAGTAACTGTAGTCGGAACTGCACAAGAGCCATACAAACCGCTTTCAAGCAAAGTCATCCCGCTAGAGCTTGTTGCTCAAAAACTAACAATAGAGAGCAGAGCAGCACGCCTGCCATTTGATCCTTTTGAGGCTGAAAAGGTAGCGCCCGCAAAACGATTTAAGTATCGTTGGTTAGATCTAAGAAGGCCAAAAGGCCTACTCATATTCAAAGTCTGGACAGCACTAGAGAAGGGTTTCAGAGGAGCACTTCTTAGACGTGGATTTATCCAAATCTACACCCCCTCGATCATGAGTCATCCCAGTGAATCCGGAGCTGAGGTATTTGAGCTTCAATACTTTGAGAAGAAAGCGTATCTTGCCCAATCACCACAGTTTTACAAACAAATGGCTATGGCAGCTGGATTCGAAAAGGTTTTTATGACAGGACCTGTATTTAGGGCAGAACCATCCTTCACTACCCGCCATCTCACCGAATTCACAGGCTGGGATCTCGAGATAAGCTACATCTCTTCACACCACGAACTTATGGATCTAGAAGAAAAGATACTTATCGCCATGTTCAAAAAGGTAAAGCGAGAGACCCCGATAGAAGTACGAATTCCTAAGCGTCCATTCCCCAGGATTCCACTGCTTGAAGCCAAAAAGCTGCTGGCAAAACATAAGGTTCCTAGCGAGAAAACCGACGACTTATCTCCGCTTGAAGAGCGTAAACTAGCAGAGATCGTCAAAAAACAAACGGGCAGTGATTTTGTGTTTGTTACCGACTATCCGGTAAGTGCAAGACCATTTTACCACATGAGGCACAAAACACATTCTGAGCTTACGAAATCTTACGATCTGCTTTATAAGGGGCTAGAGATCACAACGGGGGCTCAGCGTGAACACCGCTACGAAGTGTTAAAGAAGCAAGCCATTGAGAAAGGACTCTCTCTAGCAGGCCTTAAGCACTATCTAGAGTTTTTCAGATACGGATGTCCCCCGCATGGAGGAATGGGGCTAGGGCCAGGCAGGATAGTCATGAAGATGCTTGATCTACCAAGCGTAAGAGAGGCAACATTTTTGCCAAGGAGTGTGAAGAGATTAACACCGTAAAGAGCTAAGGTCTGTGGGTTCAAGACTCCTGTTTGAAGTACGTGCAAAAGGGGCTGGGGCAAAAATCGAAGAAAGTCAATTTTTACCCCAGCCCCCTAAACTCATCATTCTTCTGGCCGTTCTAAATTCCCCGTTGTTAACGAACGATTTTTCGCTACCCCGCGTAAGGCAACCTACTTTAGGGTGTGGGGCAAAATGTAGTGTTTCAACATTTTGCCCCACGCCCAGTTGGGGACTGCGGCCTTATTGCATGGTAGTCTGTCCATAAAAAACCACTCAAGGGCCTCTATTACGCCTACCAGGATGGGGTAAAGTAGGGGGACTATTTTAATTCCACGGAGTATTCTCAGTAGCGTACTTATGATCTTCGTAAAAAGGCCTGTGTGTCCGAATATTACACCCCCTATAGGATATGCCATCGTCCTGGAGAAGGAAAAAACGAGTAGCGGAATCCCATCCTAGGGAAGCAGGAGATGGCCCAGAAACAAATTTAGATTTGCCACAAGGGAAAAATTTCTTTAGCCTCATATCGAAAGAATATATCCTACTTACCCACCAGCCCTTCTCTTTCCCTCTATAACTGAAAAGTAACACATCTTCTAATGGAGATATCATAATATTCTCTAGTTTATAGTAGGAAGGGATGGAAAGTTCTGAGGTGGGAGCTATCTTTACCAACTTCGCTTTCGAACCGCACTCCACAGGGCTAGGTCTAATAAACACATATTTGTCTTCTTTATCTTCTAATTTTACTATAAAAGCCCGAGCAGCCTTAGGATAATCTAAAATCTTCATAGTAGGGTAGTTATGGGAGATAAAAGATTTAATCACCTCCGCAAGGATCTCTTCCGCAGTTTTAAAGTTAGGTCCCTGAATTTCAGCTGTGATGTTAATTCCTTTAGGTTTCAAAATATTATCATAATAATAGCCATTGTATTTATAGCCATAAAGGTAGGTCTTCGAATTCGAATTCTGGACCTCTAAAAACCGTACAATACCCCAGAAATCATTCCCCGCCAGAATACAATAATCTGGATTGTTGTGTCTTATCATACGAGGCCCAAGTTCTCTCTTTTCAAATGTCATGTTAACTTTATAGTCCGGAGCTCCTAAAGTTAAATACCAGCGAATAACAAATTTATCTGCACTATCCTTAGTAACCTCTTTTTTAATACCTCCTCCTTCCGGATACTTCAAGTACACTTCAGGGTATTCAGAGTCTTCATATATCCTCCACGCAGAAGGGATTGTACTCTTATTAGTATTAGCAATAAGAGCTATTTTATTTCTTTTCTTCGAATCAAATAATTGATTTAGCCGCTCTTTTAAAGAGGGTAAACTTCCAACCAATACGCCTACGACCAAAAATAAAAGCACACACAATATACACAGCCCACTCCGCCACACATCTCTAGCCTCTACTAGCTTCCTCATCATAGTATTGTAAATAAAGATAGCTAGTTCCACAAGGCGAATGGAGCTGGGGCAAAAACAATAGCAAGCCTGCTTCTAAGTCATCTATCAGATTCCCTTCTCTTATCCTCTTAAGACCATTCGTCGATATAGAGAGTTGACGAAGCAATAAGTACCTCAAAGTTCCCGTCATGCACACGAGGTTAATCCATATGCTATTATTGATCTATGCTAAAGTTGGCTATAGTCGCTCCTATAATATTTCTTCAACTCCTCTTACCTATTGCCACCTTACCCGCAAGCCAACCGTTAACCCTGCCCAGTTATTACAAAAAACACATTAGAGTAGAATGTAAGGAGCGCTATGCTATAGTGCATAACATCTGGGTATACACTCCAAACAAACCAAAATTCTACAAAACCTACCTTTTAAAAACCTGCACAGTCAAACAGAAATTCAAATATCCGACCAGGATTTATCCTGCAATCTCAGACGCAAAAAAGCGTCTGTTTTTGATAAGCAAAGCACACCGACTTCCAGCAACTTTCAAACCGTCCAAGCTTACATGCATAAGCAAAAACCTTTGCCTTGACACTACCGCTTACAAAGCATTTAGAAGAATGCAAAAGGCCGCGCTGAAAGAAGGGGTAGTTTTAGTACCCACCTCCGGATACAGATCCTTTAAAACCCAAGAAAAACTCCTTCACTACTACTTAAAGTATGATCCGTATGAAAAAGTAGTAAGCTATCTTGCCTTACCAGGCCACAGCATGCATCAGACAGGTTTGGCCCTTGATGTAGGGGTTAAATACAAAGGCAAGGTCTACCATACTTATGACATTTACAAAACACCAGGTGCAAAATGGCTTACAAAGAACTGTCACAGATTCGGCTTCATTCAACCATACATGTCTAAAAACCCTAAACAGCACCTAGAATACGACAAAGAGCCGTGGCACTTATTGTATGTAGAAGAAAAACTCGCCAAGGATTATAAAACCTCGCCACTTACTTACGAAAACTGGGTTGTGCAGAAACTTTCTAACAAAGGGCGTGGGGCAAAATGCGCTAATTCCGCATTTTGCCCCACGCCCTAAACTAAGCTCTTTTCTCATAGTAGTGTGAAGTTGCCTATCAGTAGGGTCGTTCAAAACACCTGGGAGAAGAGTATTAGGGGCTGGGGCAGAAATCGAAAAAAGTCGATTTCTGCCCAGCCCCTAAAGGCTGTGATACAATAATTTTAAGCTAAGTTAAACTTCTTTATCATGCTAATTAAAACCTGTCCTATTGGAAAAGACCTGGTAGACGAAAATGTGAGCAGAGCAGTTGCTCTGTGGGTTGTTGGATTATCTCTGGCTTTTCTTGTTTCTGGCAATATGTTGATTGTGGCATTTCTGATATTCGATTTTGCAGCCCGGGCTTTCTGTCTTAAATTTAGCCTCCTGGCCCACCTTAATCGTACGATACTGCACTCTATACTTAAGCTAAAACCTAAGCCTTACAACGCCGCTCCTAAAAAATTTGCTGCTAAGCTAGGACTTATATTTTCTATCATTATGGCGAGCTTACCCTTTGCTCCCGCTATAGCACTAATATCAGCTGTGTTTTTAATCTTTGCTGCCTTGCTCGAAGGATTTTTCGGAGTATGTATAGGATGTATATTGTATAGCTTACTTTGTTCTTACAAACAGACAAACTGATGGCTACATCGACAAAGGAGCAAGCACCCACCGCACACGATGTCAAACCAACGGAACTCTTAAGAGATCTAGAGCTCAGCCATCTTCCAGTGCAGTTAAAAAAGATTATTGAAACTGCCCGAAGCCAGGATGGAGATACCCCCTACATTGTTAAAATCATTTCAACAGGAGACAGAACACCAGCCGGGGAAGCCCAGGACGGGAGAGGAAATGTCTACGAGCTTAAAATAGAGAAAGCTAGCAAACCAAAAGAAGTAACGGCTGCAGAAATTCCCCTCTCTCCTTCTGTATTTCTAATCATAGAACAGGCGGAGAGCCACACCACACTACGACAGGCGACCGTAGTACTTACATTTACGCAGAGTGAAGACGATGGAAATATTCACCAAACTATTAAGTCTTGGCTACCAGAAAACATTCACAGCTTACTCGACCAAGAACTACAAAACGCTTTTTCGCGAATTATCGCAAATAACGAACACCTGACTCCCCACGGTGGGACGATGCAAATAATAATGGAATTCGGGCCAGGCGGCCCCTACTATACCGTTCATCTTGGCCTCTATCTAATAGACGAGAAAAGGCCATCTTCCCCGCTCCGATCGTTCCAAGTATCCATAACTCTTCTCCCCTCTACAGCCGAAGCTCAAATCCAGCATCCAGACAACACAACTGAAGAAGTTAGATAAGCCCTAGAAGCCATAGTATATCTATATCTTCGCAGCAGGGATTGTACTAACCCTCACAAACTCAGCGCCTTCCTATCTACCCACTTCCCCCTCCTGTCTAATAATCTTTAGATACACCTTCGACGGGATCCTTACCTTTACATTAGCTGCCCTTAATTTTTTCTTTTTCTTCTGGTTGTTCCACAACTTCATCTTGCGCGTAATATCACCGCCATACAGTTTAGCGGTCACATTTTTCCTATAAGCAGGAACGGTCTCTCTTGCTATTATCTTTGCACCTATCGCAGCTTGCAATGGAATAGGAACAATCTCCCTCTCTAAATTCTGCTTAAGTATCTTTAAGATTCCGAGCGCCCTTTTTCTAGCATTCTGAGGAACCTCAATAAAAGAAAGCGAAGGGATAACCTCTTTGTTGACCAAAATATCCACTTTAACCACCCCTACAGGTCTGTATTCTTCAGATGAATATGCGAAAGAAGCATAACCGTGAGAAACAGCCTTCAAATTCCCGAAAAACCCGCGAATTAATTCAGCGTAAGGGACTCTAACTTTAAGTGTTAAATAATTCATGTTTTTTACAGATGAAAAATACAGTGTATTGGCCTCGTAAACCTCTCCGCGCGAGTCCTTGACAAGCTGATAAACTGCACTCATATATGTGTCTGGCACAATTATCTCCCCCCTTACTACTGGTTCTAAAACTTCAGCGATGTTAAAAGGTTCAGGCATCTGATAGGCACCTGTGACATCGACGATTTGTCCATTTTTTAGCTTAACTTTATATTTAACTGAAGGCATAGTTACTACAGTATCAAGACCATACTCACGCTTAAGCCGCTCTTTAGTAATCTCTAGGTGGAGCATCCCTAAAAATCCAACTTTAAAACCCTGGCCGAGCAGAGGAGAGTAATCTTGCGAAATGCTAAGGGAAGCGTCATTTAAAGCAAGCTTCTCAAGACTCTCCTTAAGCTCTAAAAAATCGTCTTTGTTTTCAGGATAGATCGATGCAAATACCTTTGGATTTGGCCTCTGATACCCTACAATTTTTAAGCTAGAAAGATCAACATCGGCGACTGTGTCACCGATCGTCACCTGCTTTACTTGTTTTATACCTGTAGCTATGTAGCCTACCATTCCAGCCGTAAGAGTATCAACAGCGATCGGCTCTGGTTTGAAGACCCCTATCTCTGTGGGACTAAACTCGACCTGAGTATTAAGAAGCCTTAACCTTTTGCCCGTCTTAACAGAACCACTAACCACCCTTACGACTGCTACAACCCCTTTGTATTGATCATAAAAAGAGTCAAATATAAGCGCAGAAAATGAACCATCTTCCCTGATCTCAAAATCTCTAGAGATGTTCTCCCCAAAAAACTTTTTAGCAACCTTTTCACCCGACGGAGAAGGCACCCGCTCTACTACAGCATCAAGAATTTTATCCACCCCCAACCCTGTTTTACCTGAGGCCAAAATAACCTCTTCTTTTTTAAAACCTAGAACCTTTTCTAACTGATCTAGTCTTTCATCTACTAGATGCTTGCCGATATCTACCTTATTAAGCACAGGGATAATCACTAAGTCCTGCTCTAATGCCGCAAGTAGAGTAGAGATGGTCTGGGCCTGAATGCCTTCTGTAACATCTACTAACAAAATAGCCCCTTCACTAGCCTTAAGACTGCGCGAAACCTCATAGGCGAAATCGACGTGACCGGGGGTATCGATTAGATTTAATAGATATCCTTTCCAGTAAAAACTCACGGGTTGGAGTTTAATAGTAATGCCTCTTTCTTGCTCTATGGCCAAGACATCTGTGATGCGCTCTTTTTCATGAAGCTGTTTTGATTTGGCAGGGCTGGTAAGCTCTATAATCCTATCTGCTAGAGTGCTCTTGCCGTGATCTATGTGGGCAATAATGCTAAAGTTTCTGATCTTAGACAAACAAGCCCGTCGTTTGTTAGACATACCCACTGATTTCATGCTAGAATTATTATATAAGTTGATTATAAAAGCCAGTATGAACAATAAAATGATCCTGTACATGGCAATAGCCTTAGTGGTAGTTGGAGGAGCGGTGATTGTTATGAAAAATCCATCCCAAAAACAACCTCAGCAGAAAACTCAACAGACTCAAGCTCAAAATATTACTATGCAACTAAACAAGACTTTAGCTAAAGACACAACGCTTTCAGATAATGAAATAGAGTTTTTTAAATTACTAACGCTTCTGCAGTCACATCCTGGAGTCACCTGCTCGCTAAAGGATAACGATACAAACAATAAAGTTGTATTCGCCAGCTCAAATGATACGGTATACGTTGAAGCAAGAATTCCTAAACCTTCAGGCCAATTTATCCAACTGTGGGTTACCCCCGAAGGGTATTATCTTGCCTCACGAGATGAAAAAGGCACTGATAGGGTTTTCATAAAAGACAGAACCATTACCGATCAGGTAGAAGTAAGTCTAATCGCCGACTTCTTAACGCAAAGGACAGCTGATGATGTTTTCAAGGCTTGTAAGAAGGAAAACTTCTCTATTCCAAAATTTGATAAGAAGAATTTCGAAAGTCAACGCACTTTAATCCAACACGAGGAGACCAACATAACACCTGAAAAAGAAGCTAAGTAACAAAAAGGGCACAACTGTAAAAATCAAACCGCCAGGCTAAATAGTACAAATTCCAGCGAGGGGCGAAAATAAATTTTGCCCCCCATTTTAACCACATAAACCCCACCGATTTGGTACACTATAACATGGGTTTTCTTAAGACCTTTAAAAATCTCTGCATAATACTCACTGTGCTTTTTGTAACGAGAATCCTTGCCATTCTCGCCGCTATTTATCTTATAAAACCTGTCTACTTTTTACAAAGCCAGCTTTTCCCGCGAATCATCCTCCCTAATCGGGCCAACTACGTAGAACTTGTAAGTGCTATTGATCTAATCTGGGGACTTCTTTTTAGTGCTTATCTCGCTCTTAAGCTTATGTTCAGAAAACTTCACCTATTAAAATTAGACACCCACGCGCAGCTTACGCTACCAATTACCAAACAACTAGATCCATACATCCGGCACACACAAACAGAGCTTGCTGAAATAATTGGCATTCTGATCATATTAGGATTTATTCTACTGGATGCTTTTACTGTAAAGATTAACGCATTTGCTCTTATAAGCCCGGTGCTTATTCTCATTGCCTATACTATAAGTCTCGCTAGCCTAGTTGACACATACCGCAAATTTATAGGAATATATAATAGGTATGGAAAGGACTAACTTACTTTTACTTGCCACCAGCGCTATCTTGGTGATAATTACAATAAATCTTCTATCTAAAACCTCTCCTCGTTATGTTCCACAACAAACTCAGAGGCAAGTTCTAGGTGCCAAAACAGAAAAGAATGAGCTTAAGCTATCTAAGGTACTGACTGAGAACCCTTATTTTGTAAAAGACATCGCTATAGCTAGCAACACCGTTGTAATCGCTCTTGAACCCCTTGAAAAAGGAACATACGCATTCGTTCCTGTGAAAGTAACCAGCACCGTAGATTATTCAATCACACTTAAAGTTGAGCCTCCGAAGGCTCCGGTAGAGATCAAACTAACGCAAGACAAATACACAATTTTAACCTCCGAACAGACCTATAAATTCCTTCACGCACACAGCACCCCTAAAGCATACAGATTGCATATAACAGCGAAAGAAAAAATTAATTATCCCGTAGTAATCAAATTGATATTTTCTAAGAACAAATAAGACAGCGCAAAAGCACTGACTTGGAAAATCTTTCCTATCGATCCGATAGAGTGCGACATAGAATGGGATATTGACACATTTTGCCCCACATATTTATCCACTATGATAAACTTCATTATATGAACA